>JAPOVX010000205.1 GCA_026707935.1 Paracoccaceae bacterium | reverse complement strand
GAACCACGCAACGACGACCGTATGCAGGATTTTCAAGTTGTGAAAAGAGTTTTCTGCATTGCGCCGTGCGTGGCAAGGCGCGTTTTCCCGTTGGGGGTGGTTTTTTCCAAGGCCCCGTTCAGGAACGCGAGTCAGGTGCCGGGCTACCTTGGACGTTTCACGCACAAAACGGCAATCACCTCCACCGTCTTGTTGACTTCGACGGCGAGCAAGTCCGCTTCCACTGGCGCGACTACGCTCACGGCAACAAAGTCAGGGCATCGTGCTTGAGATTCCTGACCTCGCGGCCCCGGTAGTGCGCGCACGCGCAGGCCTCCATGGCCACCAGGCAGCCCGGCTCTTCCGCCGGAAACGCCCGGGCCTTCCGCCGCGTCACCGTCTTTCGGAACTCAACCAATCCGCCCGCTGGCGCGCCGTGCACCTGAAAGCCGTTCTGTGTCAGATCAATCCCGATCATGCTAACCTCCCGCATGGATGCCACCTCCTCGCCGGCGGTTCGCCATTGACACCACCATGGCACAGTTCGGATGCCGTCGGGCGGGGGCCTCCACTCCACCGTTCCAAGGTGAAGCCGACTGCAACGACGTCACGTTCCCGCCGGACAAATTTGCATTGGCCTCGCATCGGGACTATGCTTTGACTGAAACGGTCCAAACGCGGGATTAGTTCAAAGCCGGGCAGCAAGGTCCGGACAGAACTACGCGAAGTGCCCCGGTCAATGCGGCTCAAGGGAGCAGGCTCCTTAAGGTGGCAATTGCACTGCGTTGCGGACAGGCAGGCAAGCGAATGCGAGCCAGGCACACCGGATAGAGGGTTCCGCCGACCTGGCGATGAGCAGAATGCGGGAGGGGGCATTCAAGTCCCTGCCTTGCAACCGGGAAGCCGCCGGTTGCAGGTGGTTTTCCGTAAAACTGGATTTTGGGAGAAAAAACATGACGAGGATTCTATTCTCAACCGCCGCGTGCATAGCACTCGCCGGCGTTGCAATTGCAGACTGTCCGCCGGTGACGGTCGCTGACCCCATGGGCGTTCCGTCCGGAAAGTATCCGCAGCAATACGAGCTTTCCGAATTCGAATCCCTGGCCGGCTGCACGCTGTCCTTCAGTGAAAACCCGGACATCGCAGAACTCAACGGCCGCATCCGCGGCAACCCGGACTTGCCGCCACTGGCAGACCGTCTCCCGGAAGAGCCGCTGGTGGTGGCGCCTTACGATTCGATCGGGAAGTACGGGGACACGCTGGACGTGCTGTCAAACGCTACGGAAGCCGGCACTTACGACGTCCTGAACATCCGGCACGTCAATCTCGTCCGCGTCTCGGACGACCTTCAGACAATCGTGCCCAATATCGCGAAGGACTGGGAATGGAACGACGACTTCACGCAGTTGACGTTCTACCTGCGCAAGGGCCACCGGTGGTCCGATGGCGCACCATTCACGGCCGACGACGTGAAGTTCTGGTATGACAACCTAGCGCTCGATTCAAAAGTCATTCCGAATCCCAAGGACTACGTGCTGGTCGCCGGCGAGCGGATGACGGTTGACGTGATCGACCCGCAAACGGTTCAGTTCAACCTGCCGGCCCCGAAGCCGGGTCTCCTGGCGCACTTCGCGACGTCGTACGCGCAGGCCTTTCAGCCGAAGCACTTCCTCGGCCGCTACCACCCGGACCTGAACCCGGACGCGGACAAGCTGGCGCAGGAAGCTGGCTTCGAGAACGGGCTCGCGGTGATTAAGGCCTATTTCGGGAATTCGGACTGGACCGACACGCCGTCGGCGCTGCTGAGCGCCCCCGACAGGGTTGCAAACCTCCCGGCGGACGTTGTGCCGACGCTCGAGTCCCATATTTACATCTCGGACACAGCCCAAGGTCGCCACCTCGTTGCAAACGCGTATTTCCACCAGGTGGACACGGCCGGCAACCAGTTGCCCTACATCAACGAGCACGACGAGGTCTACATCCCCAACAACGAGGTCCGAATCCTCAAACTGGTGAACGGCGAGGCCGACTACAAGATGCAGGGTGTAAGCCTGCCATCGGCACCGTTGCTCCTCGAGAACCAGGAAGCCGGAGACTACACGATCGACCTGGCCGCGAGGGTCGGGATCGTGTCCTTCACGTTCAACGTGACGTCAGAGGATCCAGAGAAACGCAAGGTCTTCGGCGACCTGCGATTCCGCCAGGCCATGTCGCTCTCAATCAACCGAGAAGAACTGAACGAGACCGTGTACTTCGGACTGGGTACACCGCATCAGTACATCGGGATCATGCCGACGCCAGATTTCGTCGACGACAAGTGGCGGACCTACTTTACGGAGTACGATCCGGACCGGGCGAACGCACTCCTTGATGAGGTCGGCATGGCCGACACGGACGGCGACGGTTACCGCGAACTTCCGAACGGTGAAAAGATCGTCATCAACGTTCAGTTCTCCACGCAGGAAATGTCCACGCATATTGTCGAGCTTGTCAGCCAGTACTGGTCGGCAGTGGGGATACAGACGACCATCAAGGAAATCGCCACGGACGAGTATCGTTCGGCGCAATCCGCGAACCTGCTCGACGTCGCGATGTGGCCGAAGGGTGCATCGATCATGGCTCACCTCGGCACCAACGAATACTGGGTACCGCCGTTTGGAAGCTATTTCAGCCTCCGGACCGGGATACTTTGGGGCGAATGGGTTGATTCCGGCGGTAGCGCGGGTGTCGAACCGCCGGATTATGTGAAACAGATGATCGAAGACATTGCTGCGTTCCATTCGGCTTCGATTGGATCCGAAGAATTCAATATGCTCGGATCACGCCTGGTGGAAAACATGGTCTCCAACCTGCTCATCATCGGCACGGTCGCCACGGTTGGGCCGATCTATCGCCGCAATGCGCTGAAAAACATCCAGCCTTTCTCGATACATGGGTACGAGTCTGCGAACTACCCTTGGCGGGGCACCCAGTGGTATCTTGACGAAGACGGCTGACCCGATACCCGAGAAGCGCGGGCGCGCAGAAAACGCGCCCGCGCCAGATACAGAAGCAAATGATCTCCGGCAGCAAACAGGGCGAGTCGGGCGATCGTGATGTTGCGTTTTGCCCGGCCTGTCGTGTGTGATGGGACGGGTTTGCCCGGCTTGACGGGTGGTTTCGGGTCGAAAGATTTCCGTTTGGATCGTTCCGCTTTCACGCAGGAAATTTTCCGGTCTGAACTGGGTTTCCAGTCATCCCTTGCCTTCCGCCTCAAACCCAACTTGACGGCGTTCAGATAATACCAAAACCGAAAGCGGGGCGACAGGACAGCATACCATTCTGCCATCATTCGCAAACCCGGAATGCCGACAACACTTTATTCCGGCGTTCCCTCGGCCGGGGCGGCCGTACCGCCGTAATTTTCCGGTCGCGGCCCCTGAGCGCCTCCTGCCTGGCTGGAACATTTCGCCGCGCTGATCCGCAATCCGAATTCGCGCGACGTTTGCGCCCCGGCAAAATACCGACTGTTCGACTGTGGCTCGGCGAGCCCAGCATTGGGAACATACCGGAGACCCGACCGGTGCACATCGCCGCCTGGCTCGAGGTCCGCATGCGCGAGTCTTCGCGCCCGACCCCCGAGGAGGAACTTGCCATCCGGCGCCTCCTTGACTGGCTGACCGTCCGCCAGGTGGTGTCGGCGTCGCCTGCTGGCGGTCCTGTTAGAGACCGTCGGAGATCGGAGTAACCTGTATCATTTGTACAAGTTATCTTACAGGGGGACGATCGGGGCCTGCGGACAAACCGTCCAACCATCAAGCACTGGCCAATGCCAATAAAATGTTCATACTGTTGATGTTCGGTGCTCATCCGCGATCGCCGGAAACGCCTGAATTCCTCTGTCGGAGGCACGAACTGAATTCGCGGGATAATCGATGAACGACTTGCCGGTCCGGCTTGACGACAAATTCAGTCTGTCGAAGGATCGCATCATTCTGAACGGCTCGCAGGCGCTGGTCAGGTTGTGCCTGCTCCAGGCAGAACGTGACCGGCAGACCGGACTGAAGACAGGCGGCTACGTTTCCGGTTACCGAGGTTCGCCGCTTGGAGGCGTTGACCAGCAATTTCACCGAGCTGGAGAGGAACTGGCCGCGACCGGTGTCGTGTTCGAACCCGGCCTCAATGAAGATCTCGCGGCAACCGCGATCTGGGGCACCCAGCAGGCCGAACTCCATGGTGAAGGCACCCAGGATGGGGTGTTCGGAATGTGGTACGGCAAGGGTCCCGGTGTCGACCGGTCCGGGGACGTCTTCCGGCACGGGAATCTCGCCGGTAGCTCGCGAAATGGCGGTGTCGTTGTCCTGATGGGCGACGACCATACATGCGAGAGTTCAACCACGGCCCATCAAAGCGAATTCGCCCTCGTCGACGCAATGATCCCGATACTCAACCCGGCGGACATCGCGGACCTGCTCTCTTTCGGCCTGCATGGCTGGGCGCTGTCCCGTTACGCCGGCACCTGGTGCGGATTGAAATGCGTCAAGGAAATCATCGAATCCACTGCTGTCGTCGATGCTGCTCCATCGCGGTTTCGGGTTTGCCTGCCGAAAGAAGACTCCCGACCACCAGGCGGCCTCAACATCCGTCTCCATGACACCCCGCACGCCCAGGAAGCCCGACTTCACCGGCACAAGATCGCCGCAGCCAGGGCGTATGTTCGAGCCAATGACCTCGACCGGATCGTAACCCGGCCCAAGGGGAGCCCCGCGATCGGGATTGCCAGCACCGGAAAGTCTTGGACCGACGTCATCCAGGCAATCGACGAACTCGGCCTCGACACCAATACGGCTCTCGAGGCCGGGATTGGCCTTTACAAGGTCGCCATGCCCTGGCCGCTTGAACCAGGGACCCTGGTCGAATTCGCAACCGGTCTCGACCTGCTGATCGTGGTCGAGGAAAAACGCGGCCTCATCGAGCAGCAAGCAAGGTCGATTCTCTACGGCCGCGCCGATGCACCTCCGATCATCGGGAAAGAGGATGAAAACGGGAACGTTCTCTTCCCGTCGGAATCGGCCCTCAATCCATTGCACATTGCCGCCGTGATCGGAGCTCGAGCAGCTGACCTTCTGAGAAACCGAAAACTCGAGGATCGAAGCAACGAGCTTGCCGCGATCCTGTCCAGGGAACACGATTCACAACTCGTTGAACGTAAACCTTATTTTTGTGCCGGTTGTCCTCACAACAGTTCGACGCACGTACCTGAAGATTCGCGCGCCTACGCCGGCATCGGTTGTCATTGGATGGTTCAATTCATGGACCGTCGCACTCTGGGCTATACGCACATGGGCGGTGAAGGCGCGAACTGGATCGGCGAATCACGTTTTTCGAAACGCGGGCACGTGTTCCAGAACATGGGCGACGGCACATACAACCACTCCGGCCTGCTGGCGATACGTGCAGCGCTCGCGTCCGGAACGAACATGACCTTCAAGATCCTGTACAATGACGCGGTCGCCATGACGGGAGGCCAAAGCCATGAAGGGAACCTGAGCCCGCTTCAAATCGCCAGGGACGTCACCGCTCTTGGCGTATCGCAAGTGGATCTCGTGACGGACAGTCCCAAGTCATACCGCGGACGCGAATTGCCGGGCCATACACGAGTTCATCACAGGGACAACCTGATGGACGTCCAGACCGCATTGTCCGAAACCGAGGGCGTGACGGTCCTGATCTATGAACAGACATGCGCTGCAGAAAAAAGGCGCCGAAGAAAACGCGGAACCCTGCCCGAGCCACCTCGGCGCGTATTCATCCACGAAGGAGTCTGCGAGGGGTGCGGCGACTGCGGCATCCAGTCGAACTGCGTGGCGATTCTCCCGGTCGAGACCGAATTCGGGCGAAAACGCCAGATTGATCAATACTCGTGCAACAAGGACTTTTCATGTGTTCGGGGTTTCTGTCCCAGTTTCGTGACGGTCGAAGACCCGGTCCTGCATGACGGACTTCAGCCCGCCCGTGCGGTTACTATCGCTGTTCCGGAACCGCAACTCGAGAAGCTGGAACGGCCCTGGTCAATCGCGGTTGCCGGCGTCGGCGGAACGGGCGTTGTCACGGTCGCCGCGCTGCTAGGAATGGCCGCACATATCGAGGGCCTCGGTTGTGGAATTGTCGACATGGCCGGGCTGGCCCAGAAGGGTGGCGCGGTTGTTTCCCATGTTCGTATCGCGAAATCTCCGTCCGATATCGGTGCGATCCGGATCGCGTCTCAAGGTGCGGACCTCGTCATCGGCTGCGACCTCGTCGTCTCGGGCAGTCGCGATATCGTGTCCCTGATTCGGCCGGGGCAAACCGGCGTTGTCGTCAACAGCAACGAACTCATGACGGGCGATTTTGTTCGGGATTCCGAATTCCGTTTGCCTGCCGAAGAAATCTCCCGTTCGATTTCCGAGTTGGCTGGCGACGACATGACGACATTCGTCAATGCGACGAGGATCGCATCCGAACGGATTGGCGACACCATTGCCGCGAATCTGTTCATGCTCGGTGTCGCGTTTCAAAAGGGAATGGTCCCGGTATCGGCAGAATCACTGCGTGATGCCATCCGCATCAACGGGACCGCCGTCGAGAGCAATTTGCTGGCATTCCAAACGGGGCGGCTATGGGCCCATTCTCCTGGAGAGGTTTCCGAGGCTCATTCTCCCGCGTGCACGAGCCAGGGAACGGAAATCCTGTCCGATGACGCGAACATCGAGGCCCTGGTCGAACGCCGCAGCGAACAGCTGGTGGAATACCAGAACCGGGCGTATGCCGACCGGTATCGCCGATTGGTCGCTACGGCCGCCGGAATCGATCGCGATCGCCTCAACGGTGCACCTGATGGTCAAGTTCATGAGAATGTTTCAAATCGGCTGACTCGCGCGGTCGCGCACTCGTATTTCAAGTTAATGGCGTACAAGGACGAATACGAGGTCGCCAGGTTGTACTCCGGCCCCTGGTTCGAGACTTCACTCAAGCGAACGTTCAAATCCCATGGCCGGCTGAAACTCCATCTCGCGCCACCATTGCTCGCCCGGCGCGAGCGCTCTTCAGGCCGCATGCAGAAACGTGAATTCGGACCATGGATATTCTCGGTTCTCAGGCTGCTCAGCAAATTGAGGAAATTACGCGGGACATTTTTTGATCCTTTCGGGCATACCCGGGAACGGCGGATGGAACGCCGGTTGATTTCGGACTATGAGAAGCTGGTTCGCCGCATGGCGGAGATTGGTCCGGCATTGGACTACGACGTCGCTGTCGAACTTGCCAGGCTACCGGAAATCATCCGGGGATTTGGTCCCGTCAAGGCTGATAACGTTGAAAAGGCCAGAAAAAAGCGGGAAGAACTGCTCGGAACCCTCAGGATGGCCGCGGCAACAGGCGCTGCCGCTGATTGACTCGAGGACCGACGGATTTGACGCTGCTCGGCAAACGGCGACGTCCGATAACTCGGTACAACAGTCAGGGATCGCTTCCGAATCGTCGCGTCAGGCTTCCTGCAACAGGAATGCGCGCGGGCGTATGCGGGCAGGTTGCGCCTTCAGGTCATTTCCTCGAGCGCGGGCCAAAGTTGCGACCATGGTTGAGAGCACCGGACTGCGGGCCCATTCGGTGCTCGGGGCGTGCTCTCTCCTGCTCCCGGAGAGAGCCTTACTCGGCAGGGCTGGTCGTGGCGTGACCCTCGCCGGCCCGGGGCCTGCCATGCCGATAGGACCGGCAGGACGATCAAGGGCCGCGCTGCTGCAGCGATCGAGCGCCTGTGTCGCCGCAGGGAATTTGATAAGGTCGCCGTGACTTGCCGAAAGGAGACGGATGGGCGCATGGCCAGGGACCACACCTACAACGTGACGGTGACCTGGACCGGCAACCGGGGCAAAGGTACGCGGCACTACCGGGACTACGGCCGGGAGCATGAAATCTCCTGTCCCGGAAAGCCGGTGATCCAGGGCTCGGCCGACCCGGCCTATCTGGGCGACTCCGTCCGGCACAATCCGGAGGACCTGCTGGTGGCGGCGCTCTCGGCCTGCCACATGCTCTGGTACCTGCACCTGTGTACGACCGCCGGGGTCGTGGTGACGGCCTACGAAGACACGGCCGACGGCACGATGCGTACCCAAGCGGACGGCTCCGGAGAGTTCACGGAAGTGACGCTCCGGCCGCGGGTCACGCTTGGGGGCGGCAGCGACGGCGCGTTAGCGGAACGCCTGCACGAAACGGCGAACGAGATGTGCTTTATCGCCCGCTCGGTCAACTTCCCGGTAACGCATGTGCCGGAAATCGTGATCGAATAGACCTGGAAAGCATGACGCCGGGCTTGGAACCGACCGGGGATCGCATCGGCTGGAAGCAGACACGAGTTCGAGCCGACCCGATCACGATGTGGCGATGAACGACTTGGCTTCTGTCAAAGAGTGCGCCGGAAAATCGCGCGCTTCCAACCGGTGGTGCCAGACAACAGCTGGATCGAAGGCGAAGTCACGGATGCAGCAAGGTTCCTGCCTGCCGAAGCCAGCAACGGATTTGCGAGAAACGGCCTGACATTCGGGGGTTGGTGGCGCGGTTGACGGGGCTCGAACCCGCGACCTTCGGCGTGACAGGCCGACACTCTAACCGACTGAGCTACAACCGCGCGCTTTCCCTTTAGGCACCGCCACGATTGACGTCAAGACTCGGGCAGTCGATTTCCCGATACCCATCTGTCATTGCCAACCGGGGGCCTCACGTCGAAGGAGAGCCTGGGGGCCTTCACCCCTTGATTCTGGTGGGTGATGAGAGACTCGAACTCCCGACATCTTCGGTGTAAACGAAGCGCTCTACCAACTGAGCTAATCACCCCCCGATGCGCCATTAATGACATATGCTGTGTTCTGCAAGCTGCCTTCGCCGCACTCAACCAACCGACTCCCACCCAACACCACGCCGTGATGCGGCCCGGCAGGCACCTGGCGGTTCAGGCGGCGTCATCGAAACGCGCCACAATTGATCCAGCAAAGCCTCGTCAATGCGTGGCAGTGGAAACGTCGGGGTCAGTTCTCGCTGCAATGGCGGCGAACTCGGCTTCGAATTCCGAGTCATCCCATTCGACCGGTTCCGGCTGACGCACAAGCGCCAGCTTGAGTACATCTTCGACCGAACTGACTGGCATGATTGTGAGATTGTTCACGACGTCTTCATCAATTTCACGCAAGTCCTTTTCGTTGTCCTTCGGGATGACGACCGTATTGATGCCGCCCCGAAGAGCCGCCAACAGTTTCTCCTTCAGGCCTCCGATCGGAAGCACGTTGCCACGAAGCGTGATTTCACCGGTCATCGCGATGTTCTTGTAGACCGGAATGCCTGTCAAAACTGACACGATCGCCGTGACCATGGCGATTCCCGCGGACGGGCCATCCTTGGGTGTCGCTCCTTCCGGAACATGGACATGGATATCCATGCGCGCAAATTGAGTGGGTTTGACACCAATTCCGGGAGACATTGAACGAACGAGCGAGGACGCGGCGGCGATCGATTCCTTCATGACATCGCCGAGCTTTCCGGTTGTCTTCATCTGTCCCTTGCCGGGCATCTTCAGTGCCTCGATCGAGAGCAGGTCTCCACCCGCCTGGGTCCATGCGAGTCCGGTTGCAACACCGACCTGGTCAAGCTCCTCCGCCAGGCCATATTTGAAACGGCGGACACCAAGGAAGTCCTCAAGATTGTCGAGATCGACCGAGACTGACTCCGAATTGCCACGTACGATTTCCGTTACCGACTTGCGCGCAAGCTTGGCTATTTCGCGTTCCAGGTTTCGAACACCTGCTTCGCGGGTGTAGGTCCTGATGATCTGGACGAGCGCATCATCGGACAATAGGAACTCTTGCTCCTTGAGCCCGTGGCGGGACAACTGTTTCGGAAACAGGTGCCTGCGCGCGATCTCGAGTTTTTCGTCCTCCGTGTAGCCTGGAAGCGCAATCGTCTCCATCCGGTCGAGCAGGGGTTCGGGCATGTTGTACGTATTGGCTGTCGTCAGGAACATGACATTGGAAAGATCGTACTCGAACTCGAGATAGTGATCCGTGAACGTCGAATTCTGTTCGGGATCGAGAACCTCCAGCATCGCCGACGCGGGATCGCCGCGAAAGTCGCGGCCCATCTTGTCGATTTCGTCGAGAAGAATCAGCGGATTGATCGTTTTCCCCTTTTTCATCGAATAGATGATCTTGCCCGGCATCGATCCGATGTACGTACGCCTGTGACCGCGAATCTCGGCTTCATCGCGGACACCGCCCAGCGAAATCCGAATGAACTCCCGTCCCGTCGCCCTTGCCACGGACTTTCCGAGCGACGTCTTTCCAACGCCGGGTGGGCCGACCAGGCACAGGATCGGTCCACGCAATTTCTTAGACCTCTGCTGTACGGCAAGGTACTCGACGATGCGTTCCTTGACCTTTTCCAGGCCATAGTGATCCGCGTCCAGGACTTCCTGGGCAGCGTTCAGATCCTTGCGGACGCGGCTTTTCTTCCCCCAGGGAATCGAGAGTATCCATTCGAGGTAGTTCCGGACGACGGTCGCTTCCGCCGACATCGGCGGCATTTGCCGGAACTTCTTGAGTTCGCCCTCCGCCCTCTCGCGTGCTTCCTTGGACAGTTTCGTCTTGGAAATCCGTTGCTCGATCTCTCCGGCTTCGTCAACGCTTCCCTCACCGTCGCCAAGTTCCTTCTGGATCGCCTTCATCTGTTCGTTCAGATAGTATTCCCTTTGGGTGCGCTCCATCTGTGTCTTGACGCGGCGCTTGATCTTTTTCTCGACCCTCAGGACTGACAGTTCACTTTCGAGGTGAACCCAAATGGCTTCCAGCCGTTCACCAAGGTCGACGGTCTCCAGCAACTCCTGTTTCTTGTTCAGTGGAATTGCCAGGTGGCTCGCGACGATGTCTGCGAGAGTCGAAGGTGTCGTTTCTTCGGAAATGGCAGAGATAGCGTCATCCGAAACCTGTTTGCTCGCCTTGGCATAGGTCCCGAAAGCCTTGATGACCGCCTTGAACAGCGGCTTGGAGTATCCTTCGTCGGACTCGATGTCGGGGAACGGTTCGACTTCGACCTCGTAGTAGTCCTCTTCCCGAACGTATTCGAGAATCCGTACACGTTCCTTGCCTTCGACGATGACCTTGACGGTTCCATCCGGTAGCTTGAGGAGTTGAACAACCGAGGCAAGCACGCCGATCGCATAAATGCCTGATGGTTCAGGGTCGTCGTCGGACGAATCCTTCTGGGCAACCAGGAGGATCGGGGTGTCCTCGTTCATCACGAGTTCCAGCGCACGTATCGACTTGTCGCGCCCCACGAACAACGGAACGATCATGTGCGGGAACACGACGATATCCCGCAAGGGCAGAACCGGACACCTGTTTCCGGGTTTCTTGGTCATGGTTTCGTCCTGTCAATCCTGAAACTGGGTGACACAGAAATCCGGTAATCGGCCCTGGCTCTCCGTGGACTCCGTGCCTTGCCGCACGAACAAGCCAATTGACGAGGCCGTCTCCTGATCATGGTGCACGCAATTTATCTGGAATTGCAATCCGGATTTGTCAAGGATCACTGGCCCAATGAAACACCCGGGTTACCGTGTTCATACCGCCAATACCGAATTCAACGCCGCCGCCGTCCAGCCATTGATATTGCCGCACGGTCAAAAAATGCCATCAATGCGAGACCTGCGGTGCGGCTGCCCACGGCATCATGACGTCCGCTTTCGAGGCGACAATTCCGGCCCGGCTTCCCGTGGATCGTTCGGGGTTCAGCCCACGCGGCAGCCAGATACTGCCATCTGCGGACGGATTTTCCGGATCGCATTCCACGGATTGGCGCAGGAACACGGCTGTCCCGGGACCAAAACATCCGGTGCAAAAGTCAGAAATTCCGACGGTCATGCCTGCCTCAAGTCCTGCCTGTTCGCGAAGGGATAGCCGCCGGTTCTCGTGCCGGTCAATCCATGGGGGCCTTCAGTCGGACAGGCCTTGCGGCCTGCACGGATTCCCTGGCCGCATCGGCAATCTGCTGCGCCGCGAGGCCGTCCTCCAGTGATGGCAAACCGGAGGTGTCGCCAGATCGGATCGCTCCAAGGAACGCGTGCAGTTCGTCGGCATAGGTCGGAGCAAACCGTTCGTACCACGTCGGCATGAACCCGTCCTGCGATTGTCCCCCGGCCTTGCTTCTCAGGAATCGACCAACCGGTTCCTGAAACGTCTGCAGCATGCCCAGCGATCCGTTCACTTCGACTCGCTCGTCCTGTCCATAGGCGGCCCGCCAACTGAAATCGAACTGGCACAGCGCGCCACTGGGCATTCGCATCGTGATCATCGCCGTGTCGACCTCGCCGATATCGGCGAAAGACGGGTTCACAAGCACCGATCCCATCGCAAAGAGTTCCACGGGATGTTCCCCGGTGATCCACCGCGCCAGGTCGTAGAAATGCGCACCTTTTTCGCCAAACAGCCCCCCGGATGTGCGGGTAAATTCCACGTCGGGCGGCGAGGCGGTGCGGGAGGTCACCAGGACCGCCTCGACACGGCCAATTTCGCCCGCCGAAACAGCCGCCTTGATACCGGCGTATCCGGCGTCGAACCGGCGATTGAAGGCGGTGGCGGCCACCAGACCCGCCCGGCGCGCCGAAGTAACGATCTGCCGGGCCGTTTTCCGGTCGGAAGCCAGCGGTTTTTCACATAGGAACGGAACGCCCGCAGCGATGCAGGCTGCCGCGACCTCTCCGTGCGAAGCCGTCGAGGACGCAATGATCGCGCCATCCGGGTCGCGCCCCAAGGCCGCCTCGACGGATTGGACGGCCAATGAACCGAATTCGGTGGCAAGGGATTCGGCGGCATCGGGAATCTTGTCGCAGACGACGGCGAGCCTGGCTTCCGGATGCGTCGCGACATTGCGCGCGTGAATTCGGCCGATTTCCCCCGCACCAATTAACACAAGCCGCATGGTTCTTTTCCCTCGTACGGAGCCTGTCGATCAGGCGAAGGGTTGATCTTGTCGACCGTCCCTCGAGCTGCCTCAAGATCAGACAGCCTGGCCTGCATCGGAACCGAACCCGGGCGGCGGCTCTGTCGGGATGAAGACCGGGCCGGCGAGATACTCTTGCAGGTCGGTTCCGCTGATGCCGCAATAGTAGGACACGAGGACTGTCACGTCGTCGCCTGTCGGCGCGGTGGAAGGCGCGACCTCGTCGATGCGGAGGTCACCCTTTTCGTGGAAGCGGAGTGCCTTCATCGCGGCCCCTTATCCCGCGAAGGGCGTTTCCGGGATACCGGTCACGCCGAGACCGTGAACGGCGAAAATCATGCCGGCCTCCTTCTCGTGATGGTACCGGATGCCGAAGGGCCGCGCCATCGAAGTGATGTAGGCGATGTCAAGATTCGGCCCACCGAACATGACGCTCGTGGTCGAGAACACCGGCAATCCGACCACGCGGTCCAGTGCGCCCCTGGGGTCGAACCGGACCAGCCGGCCGGAATAGACCTCGGCAACCCAGACGAATCCCTCGGCATCGACCGTCATGCCATCGGGGTAACCCTGGAAATCCGCGAAGGAGGCAAAGATGCGGCGGCTCAGCACGTCGCCGGTTGCGGTATCGTAGTCGTAGGCAAAAACCGTTTTCTTGAACGAATCCGCAAAGTACATCGTGCCGCCGTCGGGCGAAAAACACGGGCCGTTGGAGCAGATGATGTCGCGGTCAAGGGTCGTAAGGGTCATGTCGGGGTCGAGGCGGAAGAGCTTCGCGACCGGGCCCTCTTCCTGAAAGTCCATCGTGCCTGCAATGAAGCGTCCCTGGCGGTCGGTCTTGCCGTCGTTGAACCGGGGCCTCAGCTCGCCGGGATGGGTTTCGTTGATGCGCTCCACCTCGCCGGTTTCGAAATCCAGCGTAAAGAAACCCGAACGCAGCGCGACCACGGCGCCGCCGTTTTCGCGCAGCGCGCAGGCGCCGATGTGCTCGGGCATGATCCATGTCTGCATGTCGCCGCCACGGGCATCCACGCAGTGCAGCGCAGGCGCATAAATGTCGACCCAGAAGAGACGGTTGGATTTCGGATCCCAGAGCGGGCCTTCCCCCAGTTGGCTTTCGTGTTCCACGAATACTTCAATACGCAGCATATCTTGTCCTCCCCCGGCCGTTTTTCGCGGGACTTCGGCCGTTTTCCTTCATCCAGGAATCACGCGGCGGTAACATCGCGCCTCCAGTTGGCGGTCCCGCCTTCGCGCACGGCTTGGCGCGTCCCGGCGATCCGCATGTTCTGTCAATCTCCTGCCTCCAGGATCAGGTCGCTGGCCTTTTCACCGATCATGATCGAAGCGGCATTCGTGTTCGAGCTGATCAGGCGTGGCATGACCGAGGAATCGCAGATCCGCAGTCCCTCCAGTCCACGGACGCGAAGCACGGTATCGACAACTGCGTCCGAGTCACCGCCCATGCGGCAGGTTCCGACGGGGTGATAGGCCGTGCGGCAGTGGGCGCGGATGAACCCGGCGATTTCCTCATCCGTTCTCGCGGTCTCGGCCGGAAAATGCTCGGAGGCGCCGACCGAAGCGAATGCCGGTTGCCGGGCAATCTCCCGCATCAGTTTCACCGCCGCCACCGTCATTTTCAGATCTTCGGGCTCAGCAAGGTAGTTCGGGTCGATCAAGGGCGGCGCGGCCGGATCGGCGGACATGAGACGGACGGTACCGCGGCTTTGCGGACGAACGAAATAACCGTTGAACATGCAGCCAGCCCCGGTGGGCGGGGACGACGTGCCCGGCTCGGTACCCGAGGCGGGTTCGAAATGGAGCTGGGTATCAGGGGTCGGGGACGCCGGGTCCACAGACCAGAAGGCACCGCCCTCGACGATGGTCGAGGTCACCGGGCCGGTGCCAAACAGCACGTATTGCAGCCCTGCCCCGAGCATCCGGTGCCAGGCCTTGTACTTGTCGAGACCGAGACCCCGGTCGACGGAAAGGATGAGATCGATGTCCAGATGGTCCTGCAGATTCAGGCCGACGGCGGGCAGATCGGCAACGACTTCGATTCCAAGCGCGCGGAGATCGTCCGCGGGACCGATTCCGGACTGCATCAGGAGTTTGGGGGACCCGACGGCACCTGCCGCAACGATCACCTCGCGCGCCGCGCGAACGGATTCGCGCGTGCCCTTGGCGATAAGCTCGATTCCCGTCGCGCGGCGGTTGTCGGCGACAACCCGGGTCACGAGGCAACCGGTACGGACACTGAGACCTTCCCGGTTGCTGGCCGGGCGGAGATAGCCGGTGGCCGTCGAGCACCGGCGACCGCGCCAGGTGTAGGTTTGGTAGACACCCGTTCCGTCCTGGCGGATGCCGTTGAAATCTGGTGTGTACGGGATGCCGGCCTGCTGGCACGCCCGGACGAAAACCTGCGTCAGCGGATCGGGCGTCATGGTCGAAATCCCTTGCGGACCCTCGGTTCCGTGGAATTCGCCCGCCAGCGTGTCGTTCCTCTCCGATTTCCGGAAATACGGAAGGACATCGGCGAATCCCCAACCAGCACAGCCGAAGTCCCGGAGCCATCCATCGTAATCTTCCGGACAGCCCCGCGTGAATACCTGGCCGTTCACGGAACTGCCGCCCCCGAGAACGCGACCCTGGATAAATGGCATCTCGCGGCCGTTCAGATTGGCCTGACGCACGGTGCGGTAGTTCCAGGTCAGGCCGCCTTCAAGGAGCTTGAAGAGCCCGGCAGGCCGGTGGATGTTGGGATTGGTATCGCGCGGACCGGCCTCGACCAGAAGGACCGAGACGTCCTCTCGCGCGCTGAGGCGGTTCGCGATGACGCACCCTGATGCGCCGGCTCCAACAATGATATAGTCGAACTCCCTCACGCACAGGCCTCGAAATTTTCCCGGTTGGCGTCCTGGGGATACAAATGCAATAAGGTGCGTGATACAATACCTTTTCACGGCAGTTCTACCGGAAAGAAGGTTGCAGGCAGGGGGGATTACATGCTGGCGGTACCGGCCGGTGACGCGCGATGTTTCCTTGATTCTCCCGGCCGGCGTGTACCTGTCCGGCTTGGCGTCTGCCCATGACCGGGGCGAATTCACCTCTTCTCGAAATGCGGGGAATCACGAAACGTTTCGGCGCGATCACTGCGCTCGATCATGTCGATCTATGGCTTTATCCAGGCGAAGTTCTTGGTGTCGTCGGGGACAACGGCGCCGGAAAATCGACACTGATGAAGGTCCTTTCGGGACTTTATGCCGCGAGCGTGGGCGATATCGTCTTTGACGGCCGTCCGGTTCATCTGAACTCGCCGCGGGACGCGCAGGACATTGGAATCGAGATGGTCTACCAGGACCTTGCGCTTGCCGGGAATCTTCCGGTGCACGAGAACATCTACCTGGGACGGGAACCGGGGCGCCAACGGCTCGGTTTCAAGATCGTCGACAGAAAACTCTCGCGCAAAATGGCGAAAGAACACCTGGACCGGCTTCATATCAACGTCAAGTCGGTAGATCAGAAGGTCGAGGAACTGTCCGGCGGCCAGGCGCAGGCGGTCGCGATCGCACGCGCGACGGCCTTTGACGCCCGCCTTGTCATCATGGATGAGCCAACGGCGGCACTGGCAATCAAGGAAGTCGGAAAGGTCCTGGAACTGATCAAGCGGCTCAGGGATCACGGGACCAGTGTCATCCTGATCAGCCACAGGATGGATGACGTCTTTTTCGTCTGCGACAGGGTCATGGCCCTGTTCCACGGCCGAAACTTCGAGGAGTCCGAGATCGCGAGCACGAGCCGCAACGAGGTGATTGGCTGGATCATGGGTACCAAGGGACATACCGAGGCGCTGGCACATGACCGTCTCTGAAGAAACTCTGCTGGACGAACTCGAGACGCCCGCCGCCCGGCGGATGCGGCTGATCGAGAGGTACGGCGTTTTCGCCGTCGTCGTCCTGATGATGATCGTCCTGTCGATTCTCGAACCGGACATCTTTCCGACGACCCAGAACCTGACCAACGTCCTGCGCCAGGTCGCAATGAACGCGCTGCTGGCCCTGGGTCTTTACATCGTCATCATGACGGCTGGAATCGACCTGTCGGTCGGCTCGATCATGGCGCTGGCGACGATGCTTCTGGCCATGGCCGACACGGGCGGGCTGCCCTGGCCGCTGGCATTGTTCATCGGACCGCTGGTCGGGATCGCCTGCGGCGCGGTCAACGGCCTGGGGCTCACGGTGCTGCGCCTTCCGCACCCGTTCATCATGACGCTCGGGACGCTCTATTCAATCCGGGGAATTACGAATCTCGTCTCCGGGGGACGCCCGGTCTCGGGTGTCTCGCCGGAGGTTCGCTTCCTCGGGTCCGGTGAAATCCCGCTGCCGTTTCTCGGCGAGTACGCTTCCTTTCCGGTCAGCGCGATTGTCGTTCTGGTCTGTTACGGCGGGGTGGCTTATTTCATCAACAAGGTCCCGCTCGGCCGTCATATCGTGGCCGTGGGCGGAAATCCCCAGGCGGCGCGGGTCAGCGGCATCAATGTTGATCGGGTGCTTCTGATCGTTTATTGTCTCTCGGGCTTTTTTGCCGGCCTGGCGGCGCTCATGATGGCAGGGCGGACGGGTGCAGGCTTTCCGAACGCCGGCATCGGGGCCGAGCTTGATGCCATCGCCGCGGTTATCATAGGCGGGGCCAGTTTCTTTGGCGGTCGGGGCACGGTGCTGGGTGTCTTTGCGGGAGTCCTGGTCATGGGACTTCTCCGCAATGGGCTGAACCTGATGGACGTGAGCGCCTTCTGGCAGCAGACCATGATCGGAATGATCGTCGTCGGAGCAGTTTATGTGGATGTGCTGCGCAGGAGGGCCGGCGCTGCATCATGATGTTCGGGCATTACCCGGACGAGGCCCTCGAACCTAGACGAAATCAAGGGAGTCAAAACATGATAGGAAGAAGACTTGCCGGCGCACTTGCGCTGATCGCAATGACCGCTGGTGCCGGACCGGCACTGGCGCAGGACAAGGTCGCGTTGATCATGTCGGACATCGGCTCGGCCAACCCGTTCTGGGCCGCCGTGTCCCAGGGCGCCATCGACAAGGGCGCGGAACTTGGCGTGGACGTGGCCGCCGTCGGCCCGCCGGGCGGCGAGACGGATGTCGCCGGCCAGATTGCACTGATCGAGGATCAGATCGCCAAGGGCGTCAAGGGAATCGCGATTGCACCTGCCGACACCGCGGCAGTGATTCCTGCGCTTGAGCAGGCACGGGCCCGGGGCGTCGCGGTTATCTTCGTTGACAAGCGCGCCGACATGCCTGGCACATATATCGGCACCAACAACATCCCCGCCGCGAAACTCGGCGCCCAGCACATCTGTGACAACGTGCCGGCGGGAAGTGACGTGGCCATCCTCCAGGGGATCATCACCAGCACCACCGGGCAGCACCGCGCCCAGGGCGCAAAAGAAGGGCTGGAAGGCTGCGGCCTTAACATCGTCGCCGAACAGCCTGCAGACTGGGATACCGCCAGGGCCGTTTCCGTAACGGAGAACATCCTGACCGCGAACCCGAACCTGAAGGCCGTCTTTGCGTCCAACGACAACATGGCGCTGGGCGTCGTGGAAGCCGTACGGAATGCACGAAAGCTCGACGAAATCTTCATCGTCGGCTTTGACGGCAATCCCAATGCGGCCGAGGCGATTCTCGCGGGGGACCTTGAAGCGTCGGTAGCACAGCGGCCCTACAACATGGGGCAAATGGGCGTCGAATACGCTCTCAAGCTGGCAGCCGGTGAAGACATTCCGGAAGAGATCGACACGGGAGCCGTCCTGGTGACGCCGGAAAACGCAGCCGAGTTCAAGTAGGCGCGTCTCGCAAGAAAAGACCGGAGCGCATCCGGCGCTCCGGTCTCACAGACAAGACACGACCATCCTGACCCGAGCATACGCAGGATCTCGTCCTTGATCGCCCCATCCGCCGCGGGTTGTCGGGGCGACAGGTGCCGCTGGCGTTGGTTCCCTATTCGAAGATTCGGTGATCCGATTTCACACGCGCCCCGGCAATGCGCGGGATCCGGCTCTGCACCACGATCATGCGGTCGTGACCCGTTTCCAAGATCTCCCAAGCCACCCCGTGTCCGCATGGATCCGCTTCACGAAAAAACTGCATCACTATCAAGCAACATACGCGACATCAGGGCTTGAGTCCACCGGGATTGTTGCGTATGTTGCAGT
>JAPOVX010000370.1 GCA_026707935.1 Paracoccaceae bacterium | reverse complement strand
GGAATCCAGCCTGGTTGGGGGGTTCGGGGGTCGCCAGTTTTCCCTTCCGCCGATTAGGGAAAACCGGGTTACAGCTACCGCACTTCACGGAGCTTCCGGTAAACCTCGGTTTTTGACAACTTATCGTTGTTGCTCGCAAGGTTCGCGATTTCCCGCCAATCCGCAGTGCTAAGCGAATGACCTGCATCCGCATCCAATAGCCTTGCAACCATTTTCGCCGTGCCCCAAGCTGCCGCCAGATGCAGCGCTGTGTATCCGTCCTCGTCGCGGGCCGCAATATCAACTCCAGCATCGATTAGTGCCACGGCCTTCCCCGCGACATCCTGATATCCCTCCGTGGCCGCCACAAGCAGCGGTGTGTTGCCGTTCCTGTCCTTAGCTTCGATATCAGCACCTGCCGCCAACACTAAGCCGGTTTGAACGAATCCGCGTTTGGCACGACCTTGCGACTGGTAAAAAGTCGATTCCTGGTTTTCAGCCTGGTCGGTTGATCCCGTTTGATTTGGGGGATCTTTGGGGACTGCATGTCCCGAACAGTGTGTCCGGTCCGTCTTCAGCAGAAGTTTCGGGGTTGGAGACGGAGATATTCCCCCCGTTTTTGTTGGCAAAGTACATGAAGTCCCATAAATCAGCCAGTTAGCTTCAACGCGGCAAACAACAGGCCTGCGGCCGCAAACACCGAGCCAAACATCCGCATAGTCAGGCGGTTTTCGAGGGCCGCCAAGGCCGCATCCAGTTCGGGCCGCGTCACCGGCTGGGCTGCATCCACGGCCTCATGACATGCTGTGGCAATCGCCTCCGCCTGTTCGCGTTTCAGACCGGTGGCTTCCAGATTGCGGACAGTAACGGCAGTATTAAACGTACCACTCATGGCAGTTCTCCTTGGTCATCAATCGGTGGATAATTTGCATCATGACTCTCATGAGTTCCTGCCAAAAGACTTTTCGGATGATGGGAACCTCCTTCTCCTAAGTAAAATGAATTGTATTGCAATGTCTACGGCGTATGCCCTTTCCCTTCACCCCTCGCTACGCTCCGATCGAGGTGGAACCACGGCCAAAAACGCTTAATCTCCTGAATGAGGTCACGGTCGAATCCGCGCCACCAATGACACAGGTCGCTTGTGGTTCGGGCCACTCTCTTGAACGGGTGCCAAGGTACGCCATATCCGGCCTCCGCGCGGACCCGATCATAAGGCAGGACCAGCATAGCATCCTCACTGCCGAGGCGAAGTCCCCTTTCTCCGCGTATTTCTGAAATCGGTGCTTGTGAAGTGATTCGCGTGCGATTTTGGTACCGGAAAGGGTGTGAATGTGGCCCTATTTTGCAGATTCGCCGATGTTCAACCGGAGGCAGGCAGACCGAGTGGGAAAAATATGAATGCACCCCAAGCTGGCCGTCATTTACTATTTTCCGGTTTTGATATTACAGTACGACATGAACCAGTTGGAACTAACCGGAAAGAAAAAAATGGACGGAATGTTACCTTACTTGCTCACCTGCATAGTTGGACTATGGACAGCCGGAACCAGTGCACCACCATGGGCAATCGCTGAACTAGATCATTGCTACATGACTCCTCTCATAGACCCAGAAACAGGCCATGTATCGATCCTAGTCGAAGAATTACTCAGCCAATGTCAAAACTGGGATCAATCCGAATTACACCCACGTTACGGCTGGGAAACTGAATTTATACACAGAGGCGACACACCCGAATTCGAAGAAATGATCCAACAAAAGGGAGCCTATTACGGCCTGACAAAATACACCACAATCATATGTACCGAGCAGCAGTGAAACGGCGGCGGATGTAGTCCATCCCCACATCAAACGCAGGGCGCGCCTCTCCCGGATTCTACTGCTGCCTCCTTACCGCATCATGCAACCTTGCGAGCAACAACGATAAGGAGTCTCGCCAAAATAACCTATCTGTAACGACCTGCATTTATAATCGCTTCGACCTGCAATCATCCGCGAATCTCGGCCCGAATTAATTGCGTCTATCGATGGGGTCAAACCCGGATTATTTGCGAACGAACCCGAATTATCTGCAACCAGCCTGCAATCATCGGTCTGAACCCACATTGAACGAAGGCCGCTCACGCGGCCAGTTGTGACGCTGCTTCGGTTTTCCTTCTTTAGATTACGGCTTCATTTTCTGTCTTGATACGTAGGTTGTGGGTTTCCCATGATCTTGGGTTGGTGCTCAATCTCCCTGGTGCCCCGGATGTTCGGGGTCATTTCAAACAAGGGAGATGAACATGACAGTCAAGATATCGCCAGCCCGCCGGAAAATGATCGAGGTGATGACCTTGAAGGGTCTGGCGCCGGTGACGCATGAGAACTACCAGCGCACGGTCAGCGCTCTGTCACGAGATTGCGGCCGGGCGCCGCAGAGCCTTTCTGCAGACGAGATCAGTGCCTGGGTGATCTCCCGGATCGGTCAGGGGCTGTGTCCGCGGACCACCAATGCCGACGTTTCGGCCCTGCGCCTGTTCTACAACGAAGCGATGGGGCAGCCGGAAAAGGTCGAGGGGCTCAATTATCGCAGGGTCCCTGACCGTCTGCCACGTTCCATTCCCGAAGCCGATGTCGAACTCCTGATCGGGGGGATCAAAGATCTGCGCTACCGCACCGCGACCCTGACGGCTTATGGTGCCGGCCTGCGGATCTCCGAGGTCGTGGCACTGCAGGTCGGCGACGTCAGGAGCGAGGAGGGACTGCTCCATATCCGTAGCGGCAAGGGTGGCCACGAACGCATGGCGCATCTGCCGGACCCGGTACTCCGGACACTGAGGAAGTACTGGAAAAACACCTGGCCGCGGCCCAGGAGCTGGCTGTTCTACGGGAAAAGCCCGGACAGGCCGATCACCACTGACAGTCTGCGCACGGCCTTCAACAGGGGCCGCGACCAAGCCGGGCTTGATCGCGGCATCACCTTCCACTGCCTGCGTCACGCGGTCGCAACCCATTTGCATGAACGCGGGGCGCCGATCAGTGTGGTCCAGGATCTTCTCGGACACAAGTCCCCGGATTCGACACGTGTCTACGCCCGGACCACCGGAACCATGTTCCGCAAACTCGATCATCCGGTGGCCAGGTTCGCAAGCGCCGCCTGAGCAGTGGCTGACAACAGTCCCGGCGTGGCGGACATCTTCCGCCAGGCCGGGCCCGCATTCCGTGCGCGCCTCGCGGGCACGCTCGATGCCGTTGCGCTGAAGATCATGGACTGTATCGAGTGCTGCCGGACGGCGGCACTCGGCGGCACCGTGTACCAGTGCACCGATTGTGGCCATATGCATGCCGTCTGGAAGTCCTGCGGCAACCGCCACTGTCCGTCCTGCCAGGGTGCCGCTGCGCACAAGTGGATGGAGAAACAGGCAGCCTGCGTCCTGCCGGTTCCCTATTTCCACATCGTCTTCACCCTGCCGCGGCCGCTCGCCCGGATCGCGATGCAGAACCGCAAGACAGTGTTCGATATCATGTTCCGCACCGCGGCCGAGACCCTGAAGACCATCAGTGCCGATCCCCGGCGCTTCGGGGCCAGGATCGGCGGCACCGCAGTGCTGCATACCTGGAACCAGAAGATGGAATGGCACCCGCACCTGCACTGCCTGGTGCCCAATGGCGGCTTCGATACAGCCACCGGACAGTGGAAGGTCGGAAGCGACAGCTTCTTCGCTCCCGTCAAGGTGCTCGCAAGCTTCTTCCGCCGACGCGTTCTCGAGGAACTCGCACAGGCCCATGCCGGACAGGAACTGGAATTCCACGGCTCAATCGCTCACCTCGCCTGTCCCCGCGCCTTCGCCCGCGTGCTGAAGCAGGCCCGAAAGGTCAATTGGAACGCAAATGCCAGACCCCCGTTCAACGGACCCGCGGCAGTGATCCGATACCTCTCGCGATACACCCATCGCATCGCAATCTCCGATGCCCGGATCCTGTCCCTCGACGACGGCACCGTCACCTTCCGCTGCCGCAAGCCGACAGCGAAAGCCGACGACAGGCCGACTTAGGGTCCGTCAGGAAATAACCGAATCATGGAGTATGTCGGCTCCAGCACTGCTTCAATAGAACCGGATTGTGTCGGAATCCTTGATGATCAGCGAATCTGGGCGGCCAGCTTCCCGAATTGTCGTGAATTTGACGAATAACGATGCAAAACGGACGCGAAAGCAGCCAATGACCATATGGAGGCGTTGAGTGAATGGCGCGCAGCGTCATCCGCGACGAAGAACATCACCGTTTTCTTCAGCCTTGGAATGTAGCGTTTATCTCGTGACGAGCCCTTACCGCACCATGACCCTGAGCGTCGATCAGTTCATCCGGCGCTTCCTGATGCACCGCATCCCGACGGGCTTCCACCGCATCCGGCACTTTGGCATCCTGGCCAACTCCAACCGGGCCAGGACCCTCGAGGCCGTCCCGGAAGCCGACCACCGCGAAACCCGACAGGCAATCAGTGACGAAACCGGAACCGGAGATACAGTCAGCCCGGAAGCCCCGGCCTGTCCGAATTGCGGCAAACCCTCCAGGCCCGTCCTGACCATCGGACGCCACCCCACCGACAAGGAGGTGGCCCGGGCAATGGAGATCATCCGGAAGCGCGGGCCTCCCCATCCTTGCGAGATGACATGAAGACAGACAGCATCCAGCGAATCCAGCGACCCCGGGATCGCCACGGGCCCGCTCGTGCCCGGCTCGCCAAGCCGATAAGAACGGCGCGAAATGTCGCTGTCTCCGGAACCGTCACTTCCGCAGGAGACGGACCGGACACACTGTTCGGGACATCCAGCCCCCGAAGATCCCCCGCATCAAACGGGATCAACCGACCAGGCTGAAAACCAGGAATCAACTTTCTACCAGTGGCGAGGTCGTGCCAAACGCGACTTCGTTCAAATCGGTTTAGTGTCGGCGTTTCAGCCAACACTAAACAAGATATTGATCCCATCGATAGACGCAATTAATTCGGGCCGAGATTCGCGGATGATTGCAGGTCGAAACGATTATAAATGCAGGTCGTTACATCTATGGTTCGATTAGGAAAGCGGGCTGATCGGTGTATAGTTCAAGGCTGTAGTTACCTCGTGATTGTGGATTTTCACTGCAATCTTGCAGATCTCTGTCACTGATAAAACTGAAGGAGGCGTAAGGTTTCGGCGGTCCCAAGGCGCGGGAGAGGCGCGGATCGTCAGAATCGACATCAAAATTTAAATCAAAGTCGAGAAAATACCAGTATTGATGCCCATAATGAACAGAGGCTCGACCTCCGGCACTGTAAATTACCCGAATTCTTCCTTCCCCGAGGTCTTCTATTCCTTCGACACCCCAACCTTCACCGTGAATTGGCACCAATGCCACAAGACCACTGTCAGGATATTTCTGTCGCAAAATTCCTAACGATTCGGAGGAATTCACAAAAAGTTCATTACTAATTAACCATGGGTTGGAGTCCATCGGGTCCAAATCGATGCTTTCCGGCAAATTATTCAAATAGTCGCGAAAATGACTAACTCGGGTTCTTTCAGTTGTACGTGATTCTTCACACTGTTCTGCGGAAATTTCATCTGACGTAATCTGGCGGCTCTCGTGTACGCAACCGGCTGTGACAGCAGTCAATAGTATTGTTAACGCGAATCTCTGCGGCTCAATCACTTGCATAATTCTTCCCACGGCTCGATGCATTCATATACTATGCAATTGACCGGGTCGCTGACGAAGAGCGTGATTGGGTTTTCGAAACGTTTGTTGAGGACGTCGTAGACAATAAGGGAATAACTATCGACAATTTGACTGGTTCCGGCTGATCCATCGAAGAGGAAGATTCTCAGTCTACCATCTGGTAAGGTTTCAGTGCCGAGATAACAAGAATGACCTCCAATCCAATTGTTGTTGTTTGTTGCAATATCTTCCGAAAACATATTTCTCAAGACGGGGCCATTGTCTCCCATTTCCACATACCAGTGGTTTTCATATTGGGTATGCGTGACCAGGTAATCCTTTAGCCAGTTTTCTGCGGGACAATGGTGCCGAGCTTCTCGGATTGATTTCGACACGGCAGCGCAAATTCCGTGTTCCTGTCGCGCCTGAGTTTGGGCAGTAAAAAATGAAGCCGATAGAATGGCAAGAAACATCGACAAGGCGAATGTTTTGTTGATGACCAATTTGTTGAATTTGTTCTGTCGGCAATGCGAATGCAGCGCGTTCATGTCTCCCCCTCCATTTCGGGACCTTTTAGGCAAGCTGTTTTCACCCAAGTGTAATTCGGGCTTGTCGATGATCCACCAGCCGCCCGGACCGCCATCGCTATAGTTGAATGGCGAGCCGGTCTTGGCTGCAAGGGCGGGGCTGCAGGCTACCTCCCAGAATTCCTCCGAAGCCGTACCGGAAAAGGCCTGCAGACGGCCGTCCAACAGCACGTTGCGGGCGATGTGCCCCGGAGCGTTGCACTTGCTGCGAAGGACGGCTTCTCCGGGTTCCGGAACGGTGGCGGGCGGGGCCCGCAGCGACGACTTCTGCTTGCAGTTTGAATGTACCGTTCTGCACCTCACCATTTCGAACCGTCCGATCTCGGACCAGTTTAGGTTCGCGAAGCCCTGGGCTCACCATCTTCCTGCCGCATGATCTTTTTCATTTTTGTGTCCTTTTGTGGTTTTTGGGAGGATATATTCCGAATTTTTCTTTTAAAAGTTCTGCTTTGTTGGGTTTGATTTCTGGTGTTGGTGGTAATTGTAATTCTGGGTCGCTCCATTGTTCGCTGATTGTGATGGTGATTTCTGTGTCGAGGTCTATGCATCCTAATCTTTCTATTAATGCGGCTTTGGCTGCTTTTCGGCCTCCTGGTCCGATGGTTTCGGTGAGTTTGTGTCCGTCGTTCGTTGTGAGTTTCAAGTAATTTCGTCTTTGGTATCCTGTTGGTGGATGTTCGGTGATTTTGAATTTTATTGTTATCATGTCTGGAGTTTTGTTTTGATTTTTCATTCGATCTCCCGTCCATGTTTCTTAGTGATCGCGTCCAAGATTCTCATCTTGGCTGCCTTGGCGCCGTCGCTCCGGATTTCATACGTGATTCTCTCGTCGATCTGACCGGTCCGCATTCTGCCGGTTTGGTTCTTGGTGTTCCAGCCATAGGTCTATTGCGGCCTGGATCAGTGTTGATCTGCGTTTTCTCCGTTTCCTGGCAATGGTGTCCAGTTGCGCGACTTGCGCTTCTTCCAGCGTGATGAACACGCGTTCCTTGTCACACCAAGTTGCGGTCGAACTCAGCCAGAGCACCGAAGATGTCCATACATACAGTTTCGACATGGCAACCCAATCGAATGGAAGAATGTCATCCTCTATGGCGAAATCAAAATCGATCTTGCAAAACCACGGCTGCATTGACCGGACCAGCGATCGATTTTATCCTTTGAGACATGAGCGACGAGCCGGACAATCGAGAGCTTGCGAAGCGGTTCGAGCTTTTGAAGAAGGATTTTGAAATCATGCAGGCGAATGTGAATTCGACCCTGAACGAGATGCGGGCCGAAGCGGCAAAACGTGAAACCCGCATGCTGCTGGCAATAGCCGGGATGATCGGCTTGGCTGTCGCGGTCCTCGGTTTCCTGATCTGAACGTCGTCTGGATGTAGTGAAACACCGGTCCGAGCCCCGGTTTTCCTGAATCGGCGGAAGGGAAAACTGGCGACCCCCGAACCCCCCAACCAGGCTGGATTCCGGCCCCGGGACAGGGTAAAACGCCTATCGGTTTGTTTTCCGAAACGGCCGAGGAGAACCCGCGGGAAGGCCAGGACGGGCGCGTCTCAGGAGAAAACGCACCCCTCCCGCCTGTTCGGGCCACGGCCTGACGGAGGCAAGGGCATCTGTCCTGTCCGAAAAGATCGGGATGATCCTGGCAAATCCGCAGACCTCGAAAACGCTCATGATCTGCTCGGACAGGGAACACAAGACAAATCCGAGGTTCCCGGCCTCGCATCTTTTCGCCATTGCGAAGATTGCCTGGAGGCCCACGCTGTTGATGTAATCCACTTCGGCAAGGTCCAGGATCATGGCCCTGTTGTCTTGCGGCGATGACCTGTCAATGGATGGCGACCACGGCGGCATGCGTTTCCGTTTGCCTGTCGCGGAGTTCCTTGACCTGCGCGGCCAGAGCCGCGAGTTCGGCGCGCATCGCCTTCATGTGCTCGAGCAGAAGTTCGTTCGTGACGGTTCCGGCCATGTCCCGAATATGCGTCTGGCGCGAAGGGCGGTCAAGCACCGCCACAAATGAGGCGCGGACGGAAGGCCCGGATCTTCCTCCCCCGGGGAAGGCATCGGTCACGCCCAGGATCACAGGACAGTTCTTCAACCTTACCGTCCAGCCAGGATCAGGGCAGAAACACCCCAAAGAATCGCTCAGGAGCCTCAGGAGCGCCGGAATCGGTTGCAGACGTTGTGGGGGTCATCTTTTCCGCTTTCGGCCCAAAAACGGCCCGTTTTTGGGGTTGAGGGGCTCGCTACGCAGGAATTCTTGCCAGGATCGCGGCCCAGGGCGGCCGAAAAGACGCATGGACAGCCGGAAGCCTGGTCAGTCGACGAGTTCGAGGCGATTGAACGAGCGAAGAGACTCCGGAGCTGCCGTTCAGACCGGTCGGTGGAAAGTGGGTTGAAACACCACGTCGCAGTACTCCGGAGCCTTGCCAATCCGGATAAACGCCCGAACCCGGAAAAGCGAGGGGGAAGAGCCGCGTTTTCGCGCGTTTCGGGCTCCGGGATCTTTGCACGTCCAGAGGTCGTTTCATGCGTCCTGTGGCTCCTGGGCGCTTCCGGGGGGCAATTCCTGCCCTGATCCAGGGTCAGAGCGTGGGTATCGGTTCCGGAAGGACTCCTCGGGCAACTTCTGCCACCGCGGCCGGTCCGGATGCGCCTCCTCCCACGCAATGCGGATGACCTCGAGATCAGAGATTGCGGCCACCAGCACCTCCCCGTCGAGGCCACGGACCGGCTCGTATGGCCGTGCCCGTATCTCCGCTTCCAGCCGCTCGCGCCCGGCACTCGGCAACTCATTCCACCAGCACCGCTCGCTCTGTTCCCTGTCCTGGCGGGTTTCCGGGGGCAGCGGCCGATCCGGGCCGATCGCCTCCCGCTCCGCGCAGGGGTGGATCTTCCGGGTTTCCTTCCCGGTCACCTGTACCTCGTCGCGTGTCTTCCAGGCGACCACGGTGGTGTGGACTTCTGTCAGCCTGTCGCGCAATTCCCTGTTCTGCCTGGTCAGGGCGGCGAGCTCGGCACGGATTGCCTTCATCTGCTCGAGCAGAAGTTCGTTTGTGACGGTCATGGCTCCGAACATGTGCCTGTCACGGCGGGGGGCAAGCGCAGCGCCCGCCACTTGTGGCGGTCAATTTTCGCCACGAGCTCCCGGGATCCGGATGATATCGAGGCCATTGAGGCCCCGGAGTTGCCGGTCAGGCGGTAGAAACTGACGGAAACACCACGCTGCGGCACTCCGGAGCCTTGCCGATCCGGGCAATCGCCCTACCGGTAACCCGGAAAAGCGAGGGAGACATGCCACTGGACGCAACACCCGTCAACATTCGCCGCGTGGATCCCCGGCGCCGGGGTCGTCGTCACCAGAATGAAAAACCGCCGCAATTGGACGGGCCGCACGGCCACATCGGATTTTGATATATAAGTGCACCCTTGCCTTGAACAGATTTCAGCGGATTTCAGCGGATCAAACAACACAAACGAAAAATCCTCCGCGCTCAATTGCGCGGGTCCTGGATGAACTTTCCGGGAAAGAAACGAGGCCGCGAGCGCAGGACAGTTTCGCGGCCTCTGGTCCGAGATGAAGCGAGTGATCTCCGGACGTGCCCCGAATAGACCAGCAAGACAACCTCGACAAGTTTTGCCGCGTCCGGTTCTTGACCAGGCAGGCCTGCAGCTCTTAATGCAGCTCTTAATCTGGCGCCATGAGCGACACGCCGGACACTCACGAGCTTGCCCGGCAGCTCGCCGTCCTCGAGGAGCGCATGAAGACCATGCAATCTGAATACCGCACGGACATCGCCCGCCTGGCTGAAGACATGGCCAAGCGCGAAACGCGGATGCTGCTGTTTGTCGCTGCCATCATCGGTCTTGGCATCGCCATCCTGGGCTTTATCGGCTGATAGATTGACAACTGCCGCCGCGCCGGATCGCGCATGAGCGCTTCCGAGGGGCGTCCCTGCCCGACTGATTGCTCTCCAGCGTTACGTAACGCTGTTCTATCAAGACGCGGCGCGACGCAAGCTCTTGCCGCTTTTCGGGCCTGGTCCGGGCTCCGGGATTCTGGTCCGCGGTCGAGACCCTGCCATGCCGATCAAAGCGGCCTCAATCAGCCAGCATTTCGAACGCGCGGCGCGGTGCAGGAACGCGAAGTGGCATGGCAATACCAGCCAGTTCGCAAAAATAAACCAGGTTTGGTCTGGTCTCCTCGGCCAACGCTCGAAATTCGTAGTAAGCACCGAGATAGCCGGATGCAGGATAGGGCTTCACCGTGAACGAGAACGACCCCTTGTCGTCCATCCAGTCCCAACGCCGTTTCAATCCTTGAAGCCCATACGCCGTTTCTATCACTGGAAGGCCGCTTGCCGTAATCGTGCCACTTCCGGCCCCGTGATCGGAGGTCAACGTTACATCTGGTTGACCACGACTGCCAGATTCTGGCAGCGCCAGCCAGCACTCCCATGTTTCACCATGGCATACGGCGGGCAAGAGCGCGGCCGTGATTGCCTTGAGCGTGAAGATGAATTTCATGCCGCTATCCTGACGATTGAACGTAACTGTGGACCAATGCCGGAGCAAGGGAATGTTGATGGCAGTTCCTCGCGGTGACCTGCGATCAGTGTCAGAGGCATTGTCCGAGCCGCCGGGCCTGGCGGCGGACTACCGGGTGGGGACCACATGAGCCGCCGCCGCCAGAGCTGGACGGAAGCCGAGGATGACCTTCTCAGGCACCTGGCCGATTCCGGCACCAGCCCCCGTGAGATCGGGGAGCAGATGGGGCGTTCGGAATCCGCCGTCTGCAACCGCATGAAGGTGTTGCGGATCTCCCGGCGCGGGGGCCGTGTCCGGAAATACGAGAACTGGAGCGAGGAGGATCTCGCGGCACTCCGTGAGCAGCACGGCGAGGGCCTGGGGCGAGTGGAGATCGGGGAGCGCCTCGGGCGCGGCCGCACCAGCGTCGCAGCCAAGGCCCGCGCGCTCGGGCTCTGGCGTATGAACCCGCCGCCGGGCACGGACATCGAGGCGGAGGCAGGCGATCCCGTGCCGAAGCGCCCGGCGCGGGTGTTCAGCGAAATCGAAAGGAGGCGCATCTGGCGGTTCCTTGCGCGCGGAGACACACTTGCCGACATCGCGCGCCAGATGCGCTGCGAGGTTGCGGATGTCAGGCGGATCGAGAGATTGGCCAAGGGGCTGCGGCGGGGGAGAGATCCGTACAAACCGGGCTGAGTCCGCACAAGCATTCGTCATCGGCGGATTCAGTTCTCCTCCGTCTGGAATGAATCCGCGGGCACCGCGCTCTTTTCGCCGGCCGTTCCGGCGTTCTCCCCGCCGCCGTTTCCATCGCCGTCTGCCTCCTCCAGGATATCGGGGAACAGTTTTCGATCTGTCTCCCTGAGGAATCCCGGGAGCTCCTTCTGCAGCCACGTCCTGAAGCGCGGGCCGTTCTCCGGATCGTTCTCCATCCTGTGGAGGACGAGGCTTCCGACGAGGATCTTTCTGCGCGTGTCCCTTGCGCGTTCCTTCTTGGCGACGCGTGCCTTTATGGCCTTTTGCCGTTCCTCGATGGCGGTCTTCTTCCTTTCCAGTTCCTCGAGACGTTCGCTATCGGACCTGCGTTTTCTTGTTGCCATGTGTTGTTTTTCCTGTTTTATTCAGTTCTTGCATATATTCCTGTCATTACTTGTTTGTCAATGAATTTTGGGTTGGCAGAATGAATCCTGAATGAAGTGAAAGGCGCGCTTATGAGTTGTGTTGCAACTCGCACTCTGCTATTCCTACACACCAAGTTTACATAGTCCCCGGATGCACAATGGCCATCTACCACATGTCCGTCAAGCCCGTCCGCCGCGCCACCGGCCGCAGCGCGGTCGCCGCCGCCGCCTACCGCTCCGGCGAGGTTCTCCACGATGCGCGCACGGACATGACCCATGACTATAGCGCAAAAGGCGGTGTCCGTGAAACCGGGATCATCCTGCCGGAGCACTCGTTTGCGGACTGGGCCCTGGACCGCGAGACCCTGTGGAATGAAGCAGAGGCCGCGGAGCGGCGCAAGGACGCGAAGACAGCCCAGGAGTTCGAGGTCGCGCTTCCGGAAGAGCTCACGGACGGCCAGCAGCGCGCGCTGGTCGAGGCGTTCGCCCAGGAACTGGTTGACGAATACGGCTCTGCGGCGGACTGGGCGATTCACACACCATCCCGGGCTGGCGACCAGCGCAACGTCCATGCCCATATCCTGATCACCGTCCGGGTGGTCACCCCGGGCGGGCTCGGGGACAAGATCCGGCTCGAGCGCGAGAACGGCTGGCTGAAGCGGATGGGCCTCCCCTCCTCGCCTGCCCAGGTCCGCGCGTGGCGTGAGTGCTGGGCGGCCTGCGCCAACCAGGCCCTGGCCCTGGCCGGGCACGATGTCAGGATCGATCACCGCTCGCACGCCGACCGGGGGCTGACGATCCAGCCGACCCGGACGGTCGGGGTTCATGCGACGGCGATGGCACGGCGTGGCGTCGACGTCGAGCGCGTGGACCTCAATGCCAAGGACCGGGTGTGGAACCTCGAGGCGCTCCTGGACCGGGCCGAGGACATCCTGCAGCTGGTCGCCGAAAGCAAGAGCGTGTTCGGATCCGGCGACATCGACCGCGCGATTCATCGGGCGGTGCGTGATCCGGAGGCAGTGGACGTGGTCCGGAAGGCGGTGCTGCGTTCCCCGGAACTGGTGACGATTTCATCGGACATGCGGCGGGGATCACCGCAGCGCTACACGACGCGGCGGACGGTGCAGATGGAGACGGAGCTGGCGCGCATCGGCGCCCGGCTTCGCGAGGACCGCAGCTACGAGGTCCGGGGCCAGGCGCTGTCGCATGCCCTTCTGGACCGCTGGAAGGAGATGGAGGAGTCCGGAGGCCCCCAGCTGTCATTGGAACAGGCTGCAGCGTTCCACCAGGTGATCGATCCGGAGCGTATCGCACTGGTGGCCGGGGCTGCCGGCAGTGGCAAGTCGACGATGCTGGAGGTGGCGCGGGATGCCTGGGCGCGGTCCGGCTACCGGGTCCTGGGTGCGGCCCTGGCCGGCAAGGCGGTGGACGGGCTGCAGGAATCCTCAGGGATCGAATCCCGGACGCTTTCGGCCTGGGTACACCGCTGGGAACGGGGCGAAGACCAGCTCGGCAAGGGCGATGTCCTGGTGATCGACGAGGCCGGGATGCTGTCGAGTGCGCAACTGTCTTCGGTGCTCCAGGAGGTTGATCGCCGCGGAGCCAAGGCTGTCCTGGTCGGGGATACGGAACAACTGCAGGCGATCGGGGCTGGCGCGCCCTTCCGGGCGCTTGCCGAGCGCTGCGGCGTGGCGCGGCTCACGGAAATCCGCCGACAGCGGCCGGAGTGGCAGCGCCGGGCATCGAGACTGTTTTCGGGGCATCAGACCCGCGACGCCCTGGAGCTGTACAACCAGGCTGGCGGGATCCGCTGGAATGCCCGCGAGGACGAGGCGATGGTTTCCCTGGCGGCGGAGTACACGGCGCATGTCCTGGATCATCCGGAAGCATCCCGGCTGGCGCTGACGCACCGGCGCGCCGATGTCCAGGCCCTTAACCGGCTGATCCGGACCGGGCTGCGGGAGGCCGGGGCCCTTGAGGAAGCCGAAACGGTGATCGAGACCGCGGCCGGTGAGCGTTCCTTCTCCGTCGGCGACCGGATCGTGTTCCTGGAGAACGACAGCCGGCTCGGGGTCCGGAACGGCAGTCCCGGTACGGTCGAGGCCATCGGCGACGGGAAGATGCGGGTTCATCCCGGCGGCCGCGCCGATCCGATCGAGATCGACACGGCCAGGTTCCGCGCTTTCGATCACGGCTATGCGACGACGATCCACAAGGCGCAGGGCGCCACGGCCGATCGTGCCTTCGTGTTCGCGGGTCCGACCATGGACCGTCACCTGACCTACGTTGCGATGACCAGGCACCGGGATGGCGTGACGCTATACGCGGCAAAGGAGACATTCCGGAGTTTCGATGGCCTGGCGCGGAAACTGTCGCGGTCCGGGCTTCAGCCGAACGCGCTGGACTACGAGGGCTTTCTGGCCCGCCGGGGTCTCGCCGGCATGCTGTTCCGGATTGGCCGTGGCCTGATGCGTGGGCTCGCCGCGGCCCTGGAGAGGTCCGAGATTCCGAAGCTGGCCGACACCTTCCTGAAATTTTCCGGGGATGAGAGGGCACCGCCGCCGGAGAGGGTATTGCCCAACACGGCCGTGGAAAAGTTGCAGCAGAGGATCGCCGCGACGGAGCACGCCCGGCAGGAGAAGGAGAGGCTGGAGCGCGAGCGTCAGGAACGGGAGAGGACACTGGCTGCGGAGCAGCAGCGGAAACAGCAGGAACTCGAGAAGTCCCGGAGCCGGGATCTCGATTTCGGGTTCGGGATGTGAGCGCCATGAGTGAAACGGATCCGTATGACGAGGACGATGCCGCTGAAATCGCGTCCGTCGTGCAGGCCTTCGCGCAGATCAACGGGAACATCGAGACACTGAACCGGAACCTGGGCGCATCCACGGGAACCCTGGGCGCCCTGATCAAGACCGAATATGCCGGCGAACTGGCCCGTCTCGGGAAGAGCGTGGATCGCCTCGTTCAGGAGCAGGCCGGGATCGCGAAAACCATCGGCGAACATCAGGAGGCGGTCCGAAGCCTCCATGGTGCTTCCCGGTCCCTGAAGGGACAAGATGCCAGGCTTTCCAGCGTGACCGTGGATCTCAAGGAACTGGGCCGACAGCTGGACGGGATTGTCACGCGGCCCGCGGCGCGGGCTGAGCAGCTGTGGGCACTGATCTGGTTTTCGGGGGCCGGGGTTTTGGCGGGCGTGCTCATGGTTTTTCTCGGTCTCTGGACCCTGCCCGACCGGGCGGAAACCGCGGTGGCGGCGAAAATCATGGGGGACAGCTACTGGAATTCAGCCTGGCGAATGATAGAAGCGCATGATCCGGGGCGGCGACAAACTCTGGGTGTTCTGACCTGGGTGAGGGTCGGGTCCGGGGAGGCCGAAAAACACAAAGCCTGCCGTAACAAAGCCTGGGACAGCGGTGAGCACCAGGAATGTACGGTCGTGTTCAGGCCGAGGAGAAGCGGGGGGTAGACGTCGTCGGGGTTTCAGCAGGAATTCTTTGCCGGTGAACGTATTCAGAAAACCTGATGGGTTTCCTTGCCGTGTAGCAATGATGGCCACTTGCAAATTCGTGGGAGTGGTCGGTGCTTGGCCTGCTGTCCGATCGGCGGGATCCATTATCGAGATCGTTGTCCATCCGGTGGAGTGGAAGGCTGCTAACGAAGGGTTGCTGCGGGTGTTCCGGCTTCGGTGTTTTGAAATCGGAGGAAATCAAAATCAGAAACGAAACCAGTATGGTCAAAGATGTTGCATTGTGATAGCCGTAGACTTGCCAACTGGTCACTTTGTTAACAAGTATACATGAAGACAATTGCTTTTGTCTGTCAGAAGGGGGGTACCGGCAAAACGACGTTGGCTATCTCGCTTGCCACGGCTGCGATTGTGGACGGGCTGAGTGTTGCCGTTGTTGATCTCGACTCTCAGGTCAGCGCTTGCGAATGGAGCGATATTCGTCAAGCTGATATGCCTGTCGTCATCGATGCACAGCCTGCTCGGATCGATGCCGTAGCTGAGCGCGCCCGCGATACAGGTATCGATTTGCTCCTAATCGACACTGCAGGGCGAACTGAACAGTCTGCACTCGCAGGAGCGCGGGCCGCCAATCTGGTTTTCGTTCCACTGCAGCCTTCAGTGATTGATCTGAAGGCTTTTCGAGCAACCATGAACTTGCTCGATTTGGCCGAATGCAAGCACCGTATTGCCGTTCTGATGAGGGTCAAGCCTTTCGGCCGCCGACATGAGGAAACCACCCAGTGGTTGGAAAACCAAGGAATGCCGGTCTGTCCGGTGTGTATCGGCGACCGTATTGCTTTCCAGGATGCTTATGCCCAAGGGCGCGGCGTGTCAGAAATTGTGGCGGGCGGGAAGGCCGCCATCGAAATTCAAGAAGTTTACAAGTATACAAAAGAACAAGTTGGCTTCTAAACAGTTGCCCGGGCCCGATACAGAGGTACCCACCCATGCCTAAACGTCCGAATATCGCTGAGGCCATGCGCGATGCCGGCGGGAGTACTCGAGCCCGCCAGATCGTGAGCGATGATTCTATTGCGCAATCCGTGGCAACCAAGTCACCCAAAAAAAACGAACAGCCGCGCCGCGCTGGCACCAAGGCTGTCACCGGGCATTATCCGCCCGTGGTGCGCTATCAGCTCAAGCTCCTCGCCGCCGAGCAGGGGCGAACCATGGAAGACATGCTGGCCGAGGGCCTCAATCTGTTGTTTGCCTCTTATGGCAAATCCGAGATTGCTCCGCGAGCGAAGGATACGAGCGATTGAAGAGATATGCAGCGATGACTATCAGGGCAACGGCTACTCCGTGCGATCCCCAGAAATTGTGGATGACGACGACACGCCTTGCGAGACGCGAGAAGGTCACCACGCAAACCATCCGACGCTGGATCGAAGGACGCTATCAATGATTTGAGCGGACACCCGGCGGACATTATCAGGGTCTGGGTTTCCATCGAGCCCGACACGATCCTCATTGTCGACCGGCACCTTGTCGGCGCAAGAACAGTCTCGAACGGCAGCATCGCCGTCGACCGGGACATGAACGGCGCACGGGGCATGCGGCAATCGCGACCGAATGTGAAAGACGTTCCGAACTCGGTAACCGGTGAAATGAACGGAGACGCGATATGTTCTGACAATCATTGTCATGAACTTCAGGCTGCCCGACTTCCTTAACTGGCACGCGAGGCAAGCCGGCGTTGCCTGATAACAAATTGGCTACACCCGAAGCGTAGTTCAGGGATTGCGCTTGGATCGCATGGCCACTACAGTTCGCCTACTCGTTTCAGCGCTTCAGACCGCTCCTGACTGTATCAAAAATACAACAGTCTATTGGCAGAAATAACGATTCGGTGCATTTCTGCATTCTCTTTATGAAGCTGCAACAACTATACAGATGATAACCAGCGATTTCCTACGGGCGTTCCATGCCGCCCCACATCCTAGCGGCAGTCTCGATGATCTGCTTGTCGGTACGGGCGAAGGCCCAGTCCTGCCCTTCGCCGCAGATCTGGAACTCCCGGAGCGCGGCCTCCTGCCTGTCGGGTGTCAGGCTCTGCCACCAGCGTAGCGCTTTGGGGTGGGCTACCTCCCCCAGGGCCGGCCGGGGACCGTTGCGGTCCCGGAAGTCGCCGTCCGTGCGGAGTTCGACATATCGTCGGCAGAAACCGAGAAACGCAGCTTGGGTGTTGCGGGGCTGTTCCGGTTGCCTGGCTGCCCAGCTCCGCCAGAGTTGCTCCATCTGCCCCGGATCGAGGTCCGGATGCTTGCGGCGCATCGTCTTCAGGGTCCGTGGCGTCAGGCGGCGTTCTGCAGGCTGGAGATCTGCGGGAATACGACGGGGGTCGTTGGTGTAGCGGGCCACAAGCTGGTCCTCGGCATCATCGAACTCGAGGCAGTAATCGAGGAAGTCCTGGTTGATCCAGCGGCCGACAACTGTCCGGATCTGGCGGCGGAAGACACGGAGAGGAGAACTGGAGCCGACCTTGGCCTGAAGCTTTGCGAGGCCGATGTTCCACATGCGTTGCTCGCCGCAGTGCTTGCGCACCACTTGGTAGACGGCTCGCTCCAGCGGGGTTTTGAGCCGGAAGTAGTCGTCGTGCAGGGTCAGCACTCTCCGGGCTTCCAAAGCCTCGCGGATCCAGAAGGAAAGGACGACCGAGCAACCCAGCAATGCTCCGCCATGACGGCGCTCAAGACTGTGGCGGCGGACCATTGAGGCCCGATCAACGATCCCGAACAATTCGGTGTAGGTTGCTTCCTCGCCGCGCAGATTCGTCTTCAGGGTCAGGGTTGTCAGGCGGTAGATGGCTGCTTCTACCGCAGCGTACTGGCGCCCGCCGGTCGGGCGATTGGCGAACCGTAGCAACTCCCCCGCCGACATCTGAACCCGCTCCGGCACCGGCCGGCCCCGGCGGACCTCGGCCATCGCTACCGACATGCAGTAGATCAGGATGTCCTGATCCTGGATCGTCGGAAGGCCTTGGAGACCCGGGTGCAGTTCGATGTAATTGCCCCGCTCGTCCTCGAAGCGACGGACGCCATGATAGGGCTGGGGTGCGAGACCAAAGAATGGAAACTCCAAGTGCTCGGCCAGTTCTTTAAGCGGCGCCGTCATCAGGTCGGTGACAAATAGGTCTGGGTGATGCCGGTGGGGAACGAGATTCGTCATGATCTGCGGATAACAGGCACGTAAACAAAAGACAATATTCGTTACCTTGGTTACGCTTTTCAGAGGTTATTTCGTTACCTTGATTACACCATTTCGTTACCTTGGATTCACTCTTAAAAAATTTCTCTATGAATTTCAAAGAATTAAAGATCATTTTCGAGGGCGTAACTATATTCTAACTGGTGTTTATCTAACACTAGGCGCTTCGCGCGTGCTTTCCAGCCGGAAAAAACCTCACCAGGAAGCCTTCAAACATAACCAACTGTTCCTAACTGCAACTGTCCAATTACTCAGAAACTAAGCAGCGCAAGGCATCGAGGATAGTTCCTTGCTCCTACCGTTGTGCCAAGAATAAAGGTGAGGCAGATTCTTTTTCTTTTCAGGAATCTTGCCCTTATTCGGAAGTCGGGGAATCAGTGAAGTCCGGTAAACGTTCGGGCGTGGGGTGATTTTCACCTGTTGAGGGTTCTTTTCCAGCCCCCGTTCCACTGTGAAGTGCAACACCAGAGGTGGTGGGAATCTGTGTCTTTGACACAAGGTGTTGCAATTCGGCCAGATGGCGGCGACAGTCCCTGTTGCGAAAAAGGGAGACTGTCATGCCAAAAGGCTACCACCACCTGACCTATGGAGAGAGATGCCAGATTTACGCACTGAGAAAAAGCGGCCTTTCGGGT
>JAPOVX010000253.1 GCA_026707935.1 Paracoccaceae bacterium | reverse complement strand
TTGCCAGCGCCGAGAACCTGGCGACGTTTGAGGCGGACCCCGAGACCTACGCACCGCAATACGGCGGCTATTGCGCCTACGCCGTTTCGCGGAACTATACCGCGTCCACGGATCCGGATGCCTGGACGATTCACGGCGACAAGCTGTATCTCAACTACAACAAGATCGTACGGACTCTCTGGTCTGTCGACATCAAGGGCAACATTCGAAAAGGCGACAACAACTGGCCGGGCGTTCTGGAGTAGTCTCCCCTTGGGCTTCGACCGTGATGGCGCCCGCCGCGGCGCGGAAATCCGACAACCATGACCGGGACCCCGTCCGATGCGCTTCTGAAAAAGATTCTTGGTGAAACCAGGACGATTGCGTGCGTCGGAATGTCGCTGAATCCGATTCGGCCATCCTATTTTGTCGGCCGCTACCTTCACCTGAGGGGATACCGGATCATCCCGATCAACCCGTCCTATCCAGGTTGCGATTTCTACGGCGAACCGGTCTACGACAGTCTTCGATCGATACCGGAGTCGACCAGTGTCGATATGGTGGACATTTTTCGACGCCCTGAATACGTTCCCGGACTGGTTGTCGAGGCGATTTCCGTGCTCGTACCGGGCCTGAGCACCATTTGGATGCAAATCGGAATCGCCCACGAACACGCTGCCGATGAGGCAGCTGCACATGGGCTCCAGGTTGTGCAAAATAGATGTCCCAAGATCGAACATCAGCGGCTGTTCGGAGAGCTGCGCAAGTTCGGTTTCAATACGGGAATCATTTCTTCGAGGCTCGGTGACGACTGAGAACCGGGCATCGTTTGAACCCGGTTCGCGTTACACTTCCGATTTCGGCCGCATTGAACTATTGGCATCGCACGGATCTTGACGAATCTGGAATTTCCGCGACGCTCAATGCGCAGGACCCCACGCGACGGAAGCAACACTCTTTTTTGAAAGCGGAACACATCACGAAAGGCAAATCATGGATTTTTCGGCAACATACGGATTCGATACTTTACAGATTCATGCCGGGTCACGTCCCGATCCGGCAACAGGTGCCAGGCAGACGCCTATATTCCAGAACACCGCCTACGTTTTCAAGGACGCCGATCACGCAGCGGCTTTGTTCAATCTCCAGGAAGTTGGCTACATTTATTCCCGTCTGACGAATCCGACGATTGCGGTACTCCAGGAACGGGTTGCCACACTCGAAGCCGGGGTCGGGGGCGTCGCCTGTTCGTCGGGTCACGCAGCGCAGATCCTGGCCCTGTTTCCCCTGATGTCACCGGGCGACAATATCGTTGTCTCGACACGGCTTTACGGCGGGTCCGTCACCCAGTTCACGCACACGATCGGTCGGTTTGGCTGGAAATCCCGATTTGTCGATTTTGAGGATCTGGATTCGATCCGGAATGCGATCGATGACCGAACGAAAGCCATCTTTTGCGAAAGCGTCTGCAACCCCGGGGGATACGTCACCGATCTTGAGGCCATCGCCGAAATTTCGGACATGTGCGGGATTCCTCTTGTCGTCGACAATACGAGCGCCACGCCGTATCTCTGCAGACCGATCGAGTTCGGCGCGACCCTCATCGTACATTCGTCAACGAAATACCTGTCGGGGAATGGCACCAGCATGGGCGGGGTAGTCGTGGATAGCGGCAGGTTCGACTGGTCTGCCGACGACAGGTTTCCGTCATTGAGCCAGCCCGAACCTGCCTATCATGGGCTCAAGTTCCACGAGACCTTCGGCGAATTGGCATACACGCTCCACGGACACGCCGTTGGGTTGCGTGACCTCGGAATGTGCCAGGCACCGCTCAACGCCTTCATCACGCTTCTCGGAATCGAAACGCTCAGCCTGCGCATGGAAAAACACGTGAGCAATGCATGTACGGTTGCCGAGTGGCTCGAGAATGACTCTCGCGTGAAATCCGTCACCTATGCAGGCCTCGCGTCCTCTCCTTACGCCGAACGGGTCAAGCAGTTCTATCCGAAGGGCGCGGGTGCACTGTTCACGTTTGCGGTCGAGGGCGGCTACGACGCCTGCATCAAGCTCGTCGACAGCTTGCGGATTTTCAGCCATGTCGCCAACCTCGGCGACACGAGGTCGCTCGTGATCCATTCCGCATCCACGACACACAGGCAGCTGACACCTGAACAACAGGCAGCCGCGGGAGCTGCGCCCGATGTCGTCAGGGTCTCAATCGGGATCGAGGACCCCGACGACCTGATCGCGGACCTTGATCAGGCTCTGGCAAAAGCGGTCGCGTGATAGTCGGCAATAAATCCTGCCGGAGACGGAATCATGAAGGTTCCGAACGCATGTGGTGACGCGACCACGTGTTGGTGCGGAAGCCGCATTCGGGAGATGTCCGGCGGCCTTCTCCGGTCGTAATGACTGAATGTAACAACCGCGTGAAACACGCAAATCGATCGATTGAATCAGGTAGAACGGTGAAATTCGTTCGGTTAATATTGCCTCGTTTTCAGAACCAGGTCCAAAAGGGCCATACCGATGAGCAAAGGATTGTAAAATGGCGAATAGACCAGTCACGAATGCAGCGATTGCAACGGCAGTTGCTTCGGCTTTGGCAGCATTTGCAGCGCCCGCGGTGGCTGCAGAAAACGAGAAATGCTTCGGTGTTTCTCTTGCGGGAGAAAACGACTGTGCAGCCGGCCCCGGCACGACCTGCGCCGGCACCTCGACCGTAGACTATCAGGGCAATGCCTGGACGCTCGTTCCCAAGGGAACCTGTATGGACATTGAACTTCCCAATCAGGCTGACGGCACGCCACGCAACGGATCCCTGGATGAGCTCAAGCGCGATCTTCCTGCCTGATCCGAAATCCTAAAGTTCCGGCTCGCCAGCCAGATTGGCGGGCCGACGTGTTGATTGACTGGACCAGGCGCTGATACCATGGACGGATCCAGCCTGTCGGTTTTTTCAATTCCCGCGTTACCCGGAGTCGGGTACAAACCCCAGCATCATGAGGATCTGAAAGGCTTTGCTCACGATGTTGCATGGCTCGAAATCCATGCGGAAAACTACATGGGGGACGGCGGCCCGGCTCTCGCGGGCCTGAGATCTCTTCGTGAGCGTTTTCCGGTTTCCTGCCATGGCGTCGGCCTGTCGATCGGCGCCGGGAGCGGCCTCGATTCAGAACATCTGGAACGCCTCAGGATACTGGTTGACTGGTTGAAACCCGGCATGTTTTCAGAACATCTTGCCTGGTCAACCCATGACACGGCATATCTGAACGATTTGTTTCCACTTCCCTACAACAGCAGGACTCTTCGGCGGGTCGTCGAACATATCGACCAGGTCCAGACGGCGCTCGACCGGCCGATGCTGCTCGAAAATCCTTCCAGCTACCTGCGATTTGCCGAAACGACCATGTCGGAATGCGACTTCCTCGCCGAGGTGTCCGCACGAACGGGATGCGGTTTGCTCCTCGACGTCAATAACGTGTTCGTCTCCGCAACCAATCAGCAATATTCTGCAATCGAATATCTTGACGACTTCCCGATCCATCTTGTCGGTGAAATCCATCTCGGCGGACACGAAGCCGACGAAGATGAAATCGGAAATGAATTGCTGATCGACAGCCACAGCCGGCCGATCGTTGATCCGGTCTGGGAATTGTACGCGGAAGTCATTGATCGTTGCGGACCGAAACCGACACTGATCGAGTGGGACAACGACATACCGAATTGGCCGGTTCTCGCCGCGGAAGCAACTCGCGCGGCCAGGGTGTTGTCAATCGCCGGGAGTCGCGTGCCCGACCTTGCTGCAAAGCAGGCGCAGCCGACCGGTCCGGCATGAACCAGGAACAGTTTGCAGCGGCAATTCTGAATCCGGAGCTTCCAGTTCCTGAAGGATTGCTGCAACCGGATGGCTCGCCCGCGACACGACGTTTCAACGTCTATCGAAACAACGTGATCGTCAGTCTCGTGGACGCGATAGCCGATGGGTTTCCGGTTGTCCGCAAACTCGTTGGAGATGATTTTTTTCGCTTCATGGCGCGACGATATGTTGCCGCGAATCCGCCACGTTCTCCTCTTCTTTTTCTTTACGGGCAGTCCTTTCCGAAGTTTGTCGCCGAATTTTCCGCGGCGGATTCTGTTCCCTACCTGGCAGATGTCGCGCGTCTCGAGTGGGCGAGGCGCGAGGCATATCACGCCGCCGACGCCCTGCCCCGCGACGCCGGCTGTCTGGCCGGATTCGGGGCGGACGAGTTTCCCTTGCTGGCATTCGACCTGATCCCGTCGACGCGAATCGTGGTGTCCCGTTTCCCGGTTCAATCAATTTGGCTGGCCAATGTCGGAACCGGGACCACCGAAATGCCTGATTCAGGCGAAGACGTCCTCGTTGCGCGGCCGGAAATGGAGATCGAAATGCGCTGCCTGCCGCCCGGCGGAGCCCGCTTTATCAACGCGCTTCTTGATGGTACGGAACTTGGACGTGCTGCCAGTCTGGCAGAGTTGGCCGAAGGGTTCGAACTCTCGTCCAACATCACCATCTTGCTCCAGGCGCGATTAATCCAGAATGTCCAGCTAGCAGGAGAAACACGACAATGAATTCGCTCATATCATTGCACAACACGGTCGTTGGACGGGTTTTCGGGGCTGGTGACTCGGACTGGTTGATCACGACCATCGCACGGTTCGTCTTCGCCGCTGTCCTCCTGAGATTTTTCTGGGCATCGGCCCTTACAAAACTCGATGGTATTTTCAGTCCGTCCATCGGTGCATACGCCCAGATCTTTCCAAAGAAGTTCGAGGCCGTGGGCTACGACCCCTCTCAAATGTCGTTTCTCGACACCCTGATCGTAATCGCCGGAACCTATGGCGAATTCATCTTGCCTTTCCTGGTTGTCGTTGGCCTTCTGACGCGCCTGTCATCGCTCGGAATGATCGGTTTTGTCATCGTCATGTCGATTGTCGATATCACGGGGCACAATGCAGACGCCTCGACCATCGGGATGTGGTTCGACCGTCACTCGGGTTCGCTCATTCTCGATCAGAGACTTTTCTGGGTCATGTTGCTGGTGACACTCATTCTGAAAGGTGGCGGCCCGATCTCTGTCGATCGACTGCTCAGGATCAAGTAGCCCAGCCGGTCTCGCGGAACCTTTCCGGGTTCACTGCAATGCGGCGGCCGGTTCTCGTGACGCGGTCCTACAACCCGTGCGCAAGCCTCGGATGGTCGTCTTTTGTACCGGTTGTTCCCCACTGTCCGGCACGCCAGGCCGACCAGTCCTCTTTCGTATCGAGATCAATGACCGCCCCGAGGCCGGGCGTAGGAACGTCGACGAGAAATCGGGATGCCCGGCCGAGCAATTCCCTTGCGCCCCTGTCCCCTTCAAGCAAGGCCAGGTTTTCGAAAAACCGTTCTCCAAACAGGACCGGGTGACCCGGGGCGCCGTTCTCCGCGATTGCACGACAGATCTCCCGATTATCCTGAGGCGAAAACCCTTCGATCAGCCGGTTCATGTGTTCCTCGCTGACGTCCGGCATGTCCGCAAGGGCAATGACGACCGCTTCCGTTCCTTCGGGTACGGCCGCAAGACCGGCCCGCAAGCTGGTCGCCATGCCCGTTGCTGCAGCCTCGACCGGAATTTCGACCAACGAAACGGAAAGGCGCTCAACGGCCAAGCGACGATCGTCATGACCTGCCGGGATGACCACGATCGTGTGATCCAGACTGCTCCTGGTCATCGCCATGGCGGACCGCTCAAGGAGCGACATGTTGTCAACCTTCATGAGCAGCTTGTCTTGACCGCCCATGCGACGTGAAAACCCTGCGGCCAGCAGAATTCCCGCAACGTTCGGCGTACGGGTCCCGGACAAGGTAGCATTGCGAGGCTGGGGACGGCTCGGATTCTCTTTCAGGAGACCGCCAACGCCCATTCCGGCAATCGTGTCGTCATCGACCGTCATTCCGCAGGCCACGCGTTGCAAGACCCAATCCGCCCCGTTCAGCACCGGAGACCTGATGCATCCGGGCAAACCGATGACAGGGGTGTCATCGAACTCTCCAAGGAAGAGCAGGTTTCCGGGATCGACCGGCATGCCGAATCTTTCGATTCGACCGCCCGCCTGCATGACCGCAGCTGGCACGGCGTCCATCCTGTCAGAGGTCGCCGACGCCCCGAGCACGAGAATCATGTCTCCGCCAACCGATGTTAGCGCTTGCGCGATTGCACGTGGCTGATGGTTCACGACTCGAACCGAACCCAGCTCGATTCCGAGTGCCGTCAGGCGCCCGGTAACCGAATCCCTGCCTTTCTCGACGATTCTCGATTTCGTATCCGGTTGGCGTGAGAGCACGAGCGACGCTGTCTTTCTGGCCAATCCGTGCAGCTGCATAGGGCCGCTCCCGATGACCGCATCGACACGATTCAGGACCGCCTCATTGACGAAATAGGTGATGATCTTGATGGTTGCTACCAACTGTCGTGCAACCACGAATGTATGGTTGGGCAAAGTCGCGACGGTAACGGCTTCATCGACGGCGTTGGCCGCATTGATCGCAGGTGTATCGACTTCCAGAACGCCTGATTTGCCGGCAACGATATTCACACGGCCCGTAAACGGGGCGCGCGGACTCAATCCCTCTGCCAGGAACCTTCGGCCCAGTATTTCGGCGGCCTTGTCTTCTCCCAGATCTCCGGGTTCGGGACGGGCAACGACGACCTCGGTGACATTGGCTTTCCCGAGGGACCGTACGTCTTGCTCCGTCAGCCGAATTCCCTTTCGAATTCGGGATTCGGGAAGCTTCAGCGAATGTGCGAGCACCGTCCCGACCGCCTGTTCGACAGGAACCGGTCCAAAGATCACGTTCGGTTCTCCTTACCCCGCAAACGGGCAATTATTTCTGCCATGATCGATATCGCGATTTCGGCCGGCGACGAGGCGCCGATCCCGAGACCGACCGGGGCATGAATGCGCCGATCGATCACATCGAGGGGAATCCCTGCCTCGGCCAGGCGAACAACCCTTTTCTTGTGCGTCCTGCGCGAACCCAGGCACCCGAGATAGAAGACATCGGACTCCAGCGCGGCGGCAATCGCAGGATCATCCAGTTTCGGATCATGCGTCAATGTGACGACCGCGGTATGTGCGTCGAGACCAACCATGGCCAGGGCCTCATCGGGCCATTCGTCAAGTATCGTCTCTTCGGGAAACCGATCCTTCGTTGCGAAAGTGTCTCTCGGGTCGATCAGCACGGTGGTGAATTCGGCAAGGCGCGCCATCCTCAGGAGTGGTTGAGCGATATGAACTGCTCCGACGACGACGAGCTTGAGCGGCGGATTGTGCACCAGGACGAATTCATCGCCCTCAATTCGTGATTCGGCTCGAACGTTCCGTCGCCTGTCGCCGTTGCTTTCTGGTCGTTCCAATCTGCGCTCCCAGGACTTGAGGTTGACCCGGCAAGCAATCGTCTTCCGTTCAGATCTCGCGGCGCACATTTCCTCGATGGTTTTGACGTCTGGCCCCGCTCCGGTTCCGACAGGTTCGACCATGACCCGTATGGTTCCACCGCAGGCAAGTCCAACCGAAAACGCTTCAATGTTACTGACGCCGAATTCCAGTACCCGGCACTTGCCGTCACCGAGCGCCTGAACGGCTTCAACGACAACAGCCCCTTCGACACATCCGCCTGACACGGAACCGTAGATTTCGGACTCCGACGAAACTGCAAGCTGCGAACCAACCTTTCTCGGAGCCGATCCCCATGTCTGGATCACGGTAGCGAGTGCGGCCCCCTTGCCTTCGTCGATCCAGCGCAGGGCCGCTTCAGGAGTATTGAAAAAATCGTCCATCACACCCCTCGCTCAATTCGTGGCGCCCGGTGCAGCGTCCCATCACCCAGCATGCCGGCTAGGTCCTCCAGCGACTTGACACTGTGACCGGCGACCAGTCGATCAACATGGGGAAGCAGGGCTCTTGCTCCTTGTGCCAGCGGCTGGAACCCGTCCCATCGCAGGAGAGGGTTGATCCAGATCAGGTCTCGACAGGAAAGCCGCAACCCTTCCGCCTCCTTCGAGAGGTCGTCCGGGTTTCCGCGGTCCAGGCCGTCGCTGATCAGCAGAACCACGGCTCCTCTCCCGAGGACCCGGCGGCTCCAATCCCGGTTGAATGTCCGCAGGCAGGACGCAATGCGTGTTCCACCTTCCCAGTCACGAACGTGTCGCCCGACAGCGGCAAGTGCCGCGTCGGGATCACTGATTCCCAGCTGTTTCGAAATGTTGGTCAGACGGGTGCCGAATGTAAATGAATGCACCCTGCCCCACCCGCGGGCCCTTCCATTTCCAGCCAAGTGGAGAAAGTGCAGCAGCATGCGGCTGTACGACGACATGGAGCCGGATATGTCGCACAAGGCAACGAGATCGGGCCACCGCCGGGTGTGCCTCCGTCGCACCATCGTCAGCAATTCGCCACCCGTGCGCATGGCTCTCCTGAACGTCGCGCGCCGGTCCGCCATGACACCGTTGGCCGCTACGCGACTCCTCCTGCAGAAAATGGGTTTGACCCTGAGATCGATCTTCTCGATTGCCCGTTTTGCCAAATCCTGTTCAGCAACAGACATCTGGTCGAAATCCATCGTCCTCAATCTCTCGGCAGCGGACCACGTCAGGGCTGCATCAACTTCCACGACCGTTTCCGAGTCCTGCGTCCGTCCCTGTCCACTTCGCCCTATCGTTTCATCCCCGATCAATGCTTCGGCAGCACGTCGGTTGGCAGCTTCCGGGTATGGAGGTGGATTCGTGCCCACGACCGACGGAACTAGCATGGCCATCATGCGATCCTGATACCTGGGGTCACGCCAGAATAGCCTGAAGACCTGGTCAAAGACCGCCTGGTGTTCCGGTCTCGAGGTCAGGCACGAGCGCAGAATGTGCCGAAAGTCATCCCGGCTGGAGAATCCCGCGACGTCAACCGCCCGGACTGCCTCGATGATCCGATCCGATCCGGCACTCAGTCCGGCGCGCCGCAACGCATGCGAAAACCGGACCATGTTTGAACTCAGTCGACCCCCTTGAAGGGCGTTTGTCAGTCTGTCTTGGTCCATCATGCAGACCCTGATTGGGCTTCGGATCGCGATTGGGCCGCATCGAGTAATCGCGTGATTTCGGATTCCTTCAATGCCGAAATGTCGTCCCGATACTTCAGCAATGCGCCAATCGTATCGGAAATCACCTTGGGCGACAGCTCAAACGTATCGAGCGCGACCAGGCATCGGGCCCAGTCGATCGTCTCCGCGATCCCCGGTCTCTTGAAGAGGTCTTCGGTTCGAAGCGCCTGAACAAAGGAGACGACCTGGCCGGACAACGATGCGCCCGCATCCGGAACACGTGCCGAGAGTATCTGCATTTCCCTGTCAAAATCGGGAAAATCGACCCAGTGGTACAGGCATCGGCGTTTCAGGGCATCATGAACCTCCCGGGTTCGATTCGAGGTCAGAACCACGATCGGAGGGGGCTCTGCCGCGACCGATCCGATCTCCGGTATGGTCACCTGGAAATCGGATAGCGCTTCGAGCAAGAACGCCTCGAACGGTTCGTCGGTTCGGTCAATCTCGTCGATCAGCAAGACCGGCGGACCTTCGGGCCTGGGACGCATTGCCTCGAGCAAAGGGCGTTCTACCAGGAATTCGGGACCGAAAAGCTCCGCGTTCAGTGTGACACGATCGGTTTGACCCGCGGCCTCCGCCGTCCTGATCGCGATCATTTGTGCGGCGAAGTTCCATTCATAGACTGCCGAACCGGAATCGAGCCCTTCGTAACATTGCAGCCGAATCAGGCGCCGGCCAAGAGCTGTCGCCAGGGACTGCGCAATTGCCGTCTTTCCAACGCCGGCTTCTCCTTCGAGGAACAGCGGGCGCGGCAACCTGAGTGCGAGAAAGGTCACCGTCGCGAGCGCACGGCCACAAATGTAGTCTACTCCCGACAAAAGCCTTTGCGCATCGTCAATGGAACCCGGCAACCGGGAACACGATGTCCTTTCGGTGTCATGCATGTGATATCCGTTCAAATCCCGCCTTTGTTCCACCCGAACCCGTGTCCGTCCATCCCTGGTGCCGATTCCCCTTGCCGCCGTTTCCGGAGACGGGGATGGGAAATCCCTGCGGAATCCAGATCATGCAGACGTCTGCGGCCCGAAACCGTCCTCGGATGACGACAATGTCATGACCAGCAACGTCGGTCGAGGTCTTCTACAACAAGATGAGTGCCGCAAGGGCCAGAAAGCAGAAAAATCCGACGACATCGGTAACGGTCGTGACGAAAACTCCCGATGCAAGTGCCGGGTCCAGACCGAATCGATCCAGCCCGAGAGGGATGAATATCCCCGAAAGTCCTGCAACAAACAGGTTGCCGATCATGGCCAGTCCGAGGACGGCTCCCAGGATCGGCGACCCAAACCAGATCAGCCCGACCAGTCCGGCAATTGCGGCGAACATCAGGCCATTCAGAAGCCCGACGTTGATTTCCCGCCAAATGACACGCCGCTTGTTGGTTTCGGTCAGGTCTTTCGTTACGAGCGCCCTGACGGCAATCGTCAGTGTCTGGGTACCGGCGTTTCCTCCCATGGACGCCACGATAGGCATCAGAACGGCCAGGGCGACCACGGCTTCGATCGTGCTGGTGAACATCGCGATCACGAGAGAAGCCAGGATTGACGTCAACAGGTTGACCACAAGCCACGGAAACCTCTGCCGCGTCGTGGCGACGACACCGTCGTTGAGGCTTTCCTCGCCTCCGACACCCGCCAGTCGCCTGATGTCTTCGTCGGCTTCGTCCTCGAGGACGTCCAGCGCATCATCGATGGTAATGACACCGACCAGTCGCCCCGCGTCATCGACGACGGGCGCGGAAACCATGTGGTACTGTTTAAAGGCATAGGCGACTTCCGAAAGACTCCGGGTCGCCGGAATCGGATCATAGTTGGTATCCACCAGTTCGGTCAGGCTCACGTCGCGCGGTGATGCCATCAGGCGCGACAGTGCGACTTTCCCGACTTGTCGCATGTTCGGTTCGACCACGTACACATGGTAAAACCGCTCCGGAAGATCACCCGCCTCGCGCAGGTAATCGATCAGGTCACCGACGCTCCACTGGACTGGCGCCGCAACCAGTTCCCGTTGCATCAGCCGCGCAGCAGAGTCTTCGGGATATTGCAGAGACTGAACGACTGCCGCCCGATCCGGATCATCGAGTGCGTTCAGAACCCTTTCCTGCTGCGGTTCATCCATGTCTTCGACGATATCGACAACATCATCTGTCTCGAGGTTCCGGACCGCCTCCTTGACGGCATCATTCGACAGCCCTTGGATCAGTTCCCCGAGAATGACCTCGTCGAGATCCGGCAGGATTCGTCCATCCAGATCTGCCCCCCAGTACTCGAGAAGGCGCAACCGGGCGTCGGGTTCGATCTGTTCGAGCGAGTCCGCGATGTCGGCGGGATGCATTTCCTCAAGAACGGCGACCAGCGAATCCCTGTCGCCGAGGTTCAATGCATCAAGAATCCCTTCGATCTGGCCAACGATTTCATAAGCCCGGTCGTCAGTTTCGTTAGTGAAATCCGTCATTGTCTTCATCCAACCCGAGTTTCCACGGCGCTTGTTGTACCGGCCACCGGCGCGCCAATGCCGTTCGCACCCGCGCCGATGTCACATCCGGAACCTGAACCCCTGCAAGACCCGGTCGCGGACCTTGCAACAGTGGGAATTGTTGAGAACCGGTGTGCCTTCGGAACGCAATCGTGCGTCGACGCCCTGTTTACCTGTCCCGAGTATTTTGGCAGTCGCCAGATACTCCTGTGATTCCTGAGGGTTAGCCTCGGAACTTGCATTCGAAAAAACGCAGGGAAATCCAGAAAAATGCGGCGCAGATACGCTTGATCAGGCGCGTGGCTAATCTGACGGCGCCCCTGCACGCAGCCACGACCCCAGAATTGCGCGCTCGCGCTCGGTCATCCCCGTCTCGTTGCCAAGCGGCATCGCAGTGGACAACACGCTCTGCGACAGGATCTCGGGAACATAAGACTGAATCTCGGCGAGAGTGTCGAAAGTCGCGCCACCGGGTGCGGCCTCGTAGTCCGGATGGGTCGGCCTGGCGGAATGACACGATGAGCAGTGTTCGGAAATGATCAGCGTCGCCTCACCTGCGCTGGCATCGGCGTCTTCAAGATCCGGACGCCAGGTCGAAAACCAGATCGATCCGAACGTCAAGGCGATGACCAGGGGCCATTGCCAATGCGTCACGGGGCCGTGGATGCCCGCTTCATGAAGATTGAACCAGATTCTCACCGTGGCTCCGATCACGAGAATAGCGGCAATGAGCACCCAGTGATACGGGTGCCCGAACGCAATCGGGAAATGGTTCGAAATCATCATCAGGATGACGGGAAGTGTCAGGTAATTGTTGTGCGTGGACCGGAGTTTTGCGATCTTTCCAAATCGGGCGTCCGGTTCCCGACCGTTTCGAAGGTCGTCGACGACAATTCGCGAGTTCGGAATGATCACGAAAAAAACGTTTCCGGTCATCATGGTCGCGATTATCGCCCCGACGTGCAGCCACGCGGCCCTGGCAGTGAACAGCTTCCCGAAAGCCCACGCCAGGAAAACGATCGAGATGAAGAGCACCACGAACACCAGAACCGGCTGGTGCCTGAGCGGCGACTTGCACAACAGGTCGTAGAGAACCCAGCCGGCGACCAGCGAACCCACGGAAATTGCGATCGCCTCCATTACGGTCAGGTCGGCAACCAGGCGATCGATCAGGTAGCTCTCGGCTCCCCAGTAGTAGACGATGATCATGAGGCAGAAACCGGAAAGCCAGGTCAGGTAGCTTTCCCAACGATACCAGATCAGATCCGCTGGAAGATGCTCGGGAGCAACCAGGAATTTTCGGGTATGATAAAAACCACCGCCGTGAACTTCCCACGTTTCCCCCGCGACACCCCGCGGCAGACCGGCGCGGGCGCGGAGTGCGGAGTCGATCGCCATGAAATAGAACGATGTCCCGATCCATCCGATCGCAGCAACAATGTGAGCCCATCGGAACAACAGATCCAACCAGTCACGGAGGACGATTTCCATTGTTTCCCTTTTCCTGATAGACCGCCACAGTTCTATATTCGGTGTTGTCGGGTTGTAAGGCAGAAACGCGCATGGGCTCAATGGCACTGCTGGACAGATCCGAATTCCTTCGACTGTTTTCCGGCATTTACGAAAGTTCTCCGTGGGTAGCCGAGACCGTCTTTGACGGATGCGACCTTTCAGGAGTCGATCGGCCCACGGGTCTGGCCGATGACATGGCACGGGTCGTTGCGCAATCGGGCAAGGATCGTCAGCTGGCACTTGTCCGGGCTCACCCCGAGCTGGCGATCAGGCCCGGCGAGGGTGAAAAGCTGACATCATACAGCGAGTCCGAACAAACTGGAGCCGGCCTCACGGAGCTCGGCGACGACGAGCGGGACGACTTCGCCCGTTTGAACCGCCTCTATCGTGAAAAGTTCGGGTTCCCGTTCATCATTGCGGTCCGCGGACTCGATCGGGCGGCGATACTGTCGAGCATGTCGGAACGGCTCGAGAACGACGTCGAGGCGGAGTTCAGGGAGGCGCTTCGGCAGATCGACAGGATTGCCTTTTTCCGGCTGGAGTCACTCGATTCAGAATTCGAACCGTCACGCTGACGGAATTCGTCCTTGAATCTCGTGTTGTCACCGCCTCGACGACAGGAAATCCTCTCCATGACGGCCAGGAGCCAGGCCGAGATGCGCCGCGACCGTTTCGCCAATGTCGGCGAAACGGCGAATACCGACACAGCGACCACCGGTTCCGGGCATGGCAGCCAGGATTGGAACGCGTTCCCGCGTGTGGTCCGTTCCCCTCCAGGTCGGGTCGTTACCGTGGTCGGCCGTGAATGCCAGGAGATCGCCACGCCGGACGCCGGCGAAAATCTCCGGGATGCGGCGGTCGAAACGCGCAAGCGCCCCGGCATATCCCTCGGGATCCCGACGATGGCCGAAAAGGGTATCGAATTCGACGAAATTGGCAATAACGAGACTGCCGTCCGGAGCGGACCCTGCCAATTCGATCAGACGATCCATCCTTTCCATGTCGTCACGCCCGTCGTGTGCGAACGAAATTCCGCGTCCAGCAAAAATGTCGTTGATCTTGCCGATCGCATGCGTTGTTCCGCCGGCCTCGACCACCCGGTCCAGCAGCGTCGGTTCGGGAGCACGGTACGAATAGTCGCGCCTGTTTGATGTCCGGAAAAAACCTCGTTCCGCGTCGCCGGCGAAAGGCCGGGCAATGACACGCCCGACTTTCATTCCGTGCACGACATCCGCGATTTCTTCGCAAAGGCGGTACAGGCGGCCCAGGCCAAATCGCTCTTCGTGGGCGGCAATCTGGAATACGCTGTCAGCCGAAGTGTAACAGATCGGCCGTGCCGTTCGAAGATGCTCGGCTCCGAATTCCTCGATGACCTCGGTGCCGGAAGAATGGCAATTGGCGAGAGTTCCGTCCGACCCGCAGGCCTTGGAAACCGACTGCAGCAACCATTCGGGAAATGCCGGCACCGATCTCGGGAACACGTGCCAACTCCAGGGAAGCGGTACGCCCGCGAGTTCCCAATGGCCGGTCAACGTGTCCTTGCCTGGTGAAACAGGTTCGGCAACGCCCCAAATCGCGTTTGATGCGGGCACCTCGCCATCGATGCACCTCCCCGAAGCAAGACGGAGAGAGGCACCGAGTCCCAGGCGAACCAGGTTTGGCAGTTCGAGAGAAGCGCCTGATCCGTCAGGCAACTTACCTGCGGCATGTGCCCGGAACAGATTACCAAGCGTATTCGCTCCCACGTCGCCGAAATGATCGGCGTCGGTTGCTCCTCCACAACCAACAGAATCAAGAACCGTCAAAAAGGCGCGCGGCATCGGGTTTCAAATCGACTCCGTCCGGTTCCGCACGCGGAACAAGGCAGTGGCAGCGTAACCGACGTGAACGTCACCGGATCAGGAGTCTGCGGCCAGGTGATCGGCCGAGAACGCTCCGGGAATCAGTGACCCAACCGTCGTTACCGCGACGACCCCGGACGGGTCGGCCAGGTAGACTCGTGCTTCGGGCCGAGAAAACTCCGCCAGCTTCTGGCGGCACCCCCCGCATGGGATCACGACCCGCTTGCCGCCCGCCACGACAAGCACATCCGAAATCAGGGTTTCACCTGCCGCGACCATAGCCGCTATCGCACCCGCCTCGGCGCATGTTCCTTCTGGAAAAGCTGCGTTTTCAACATTGCAACCCGAATAGATCGTACCGGACTTCGTTCGAATCGCCGCGCCCACCCGAAAGTGGGAATATGGAGCATAGGCATGTTTCCGTGCGCGGTTCGCAGCAGCAAGCATAGCTTCGGCAACAACAGGATCGACGTCGGGTGACTCCGGTTGTTCCGACTCGAGCGTCATTGGGCAGGATATCCCAGCCGCGTCAACGCGGTCGCGATCTCGTCGAGTACGGCCGGGTCTTCAATGGTCGCAGGCATCTTCCATTCCTGTCCGTCCGCAATCTTGACCATGGTGGACCGAAGGATCTTGCCGGATCTCGTTTTCGGGAGGCGATCAACGACCGCAGCCTGCTTGAACGCTGCGACCGGTCCGATTCTTCCACGGACAGCGGCAACACATTCGCCGACGATCTCGTCTTCAGGTCGCTCGCATCCAACGTTCAGGCACAGGAACCCCAATGGAAGTTGCCCTTTCAGCTGGTCGTGAACCCCAATGACCGCGCATTCGGCAACATCCGGGTGGTCGGAGAGAATCTCTTCCATTTGACCCGTCGACAGGCGATGCCCGGCGACGTTGATAACATCGTCGGTCCGGGCCATGACGTAGCAATAACCGTCTTCATCCTGGATCCCAGCATCTCCGGTGTCGTAGTAGCCTTCGAATTTTGAGAGATAGGCATCACGGTATCGCTCGTCTGCGTTCCACAGCGTCGGAAGACAGCCTGGAGGCAAGGGCAAGCGAACGGCAATTGAACCAAGTTCACCTCTTGGAACTTCGTCGCATTCATCGTCCAGGATCCTGACGTCGAACCCTGGCATCGGCACCCCTGCCGAGCCGAGCTTGACAGGGATCTTTTCCTTTCCCCAGGGATAACCGGCGATCGTGTACCCGGTTTCCGTCTGCCACCAGTGATCAAGGACCGGAACCTGCAGGTGTGTTCGCGCCCATTCAACCGTGTCAGGGTCAGATCGTTCTCCGGCAAGAAAGAGCGCCTCGAGGCAGGAGAGATCGAAACCCGGAATCAGGGCCGCGTCCGGATCCGCCCGTTTGATCGCCCTGAAGGCGGTCGGTGCGGTAAACAGGCTCTTGACACCGTGTTCGCTGATTACCCTCCAGAACGTCCCGGCGTCGGGCGTGCCGACCGGCTTGCCTTCAAAAACGATCGTCGTGTTTCCGTGAACCAACGGGGCATAGACGATGTACGAGTGACCGACGACCCAACCGACATCGGACGCGGCCCAGAAGACATCGCCGGGATCTACATCGTAGATGTTCTTCATCGTCCAGTTGAGCGCGACCAGGTGACCGGCGGTTGGCCGGACAACGCCCTTCGGCTTGCCCGTCGTGCCCGAGGTATAGAGAATGTATGCCGGGTCTGATCCGCGCACTGCGACGCAATCCGCCGGTTCAATCCCTGCCTGGCATTCGTTCCAGTCGACGTCGCGGCCGGAAACAAGTTCTGCACGGAGCACGTCCCTTTGGAAAATGATACAGAATTCAGGCCTGTGCGCCGAGTATTTCAATGCGGAATCGAGAAGTGGCTTGTACGCGACAACCCGGGACGGCTCGATCCCGCACGATCCTGCGATCACGGCCTTCGGTGTGGCGTCATCGATTCTGGCCGCCAGTTCTTCCGCCGCGAAACCACCAAAGACGACCGAATGTATGGCGCCGATTCGCGCACAGGCAAGCATGGCGACGAGCGCTTCGGGGATCATCGGCATGTAGATCACGACCCGGTCGCCCTTTCCGACGCCGCGAGCCCGGAGCGCACCCCCGAGCCGGGCGGTTGCCTGTTGCAATTCACGAAACGTCAGTTTCGTCACCGACCCGGTGACCGGACTGTCGTGAATGATCGCGACGCGGTTCCCGTGGCCGTTTTCCACGTGCCGGTCGACGCAGTTGTAGCAGCCGTTGATTTCGGAGTTCCCGAACCAGGCATAGAATGGCGCCCTGCTCCGATCCAATGCAGCGGTTGGCGCGCGAATCCAATCGAGAGCCTCGGCCGCGCCCAGCCAAAAGTCCTCCGGGTTTTGCATCGCCTCTTCATATACGGCTCGAAATGACACGGACTTCACCTCCCCGTCTTCCGTCTTGTCTCCTGCCCGGCCGTTTTTCAGCCAGATCCTTCTTTCCGGCTTTCCTGGATCAGCTTGAGGATTTCTCCCGCTGCCTCCGGAATATTGGTTCCCGGCCCGAAGACTGCCTTGACTCCGTGTTCTTCAAGAAAGCCGTAATCCCTTTGGGGAATCACGCCGCCACAGACAACAAGGATGTCACCCGCATCCCGTTCACGAAGTTCCCGTACCAGTTCAGGCGCCAATGTCTTGTGTGCCGCCGCCTGCGACGAGACGCCGATCACGTGAACATCGTTGTCAATGGCATCTTCGGCCGCTTCGGCAGGCGTTTGAAACAGGGGACCGACATCGACGTCAAAACCGATGTCGGCAAATGCCGTTGCGATGACCTTTGCGCCCCGGTCATGTCCATCCTGCCCCAGCTTGACAACCAGCATTCGTGGGCGGCGGCCCTCGAATTCGGAAAATCCGTCAACTTCGGAACGGATTCTGTCGAATCCTTCGTCCCCGCCGTGTGCACGTCCGTAAACCCCGGTCACCGTCTTCACATGAGCCCTGTATCGCCCGAATGCATCTTCCATCGCTCGTGAAATTTCTCCGACAGTTGCACGGCTGCGGGCCGCATCGATCGCTAGGGCCAACAGGTTGCCATTCCCGGTCGAAGCGCAGTTGCACAAGGCGTCCAAGGCAGCCCGGCACGCATCGTCGTCGCGCGTTTCGCGGATTCCCCGGAGCCGCCTGATCTGCGCGTCCCGAACAGCAGAATTGTCGATTTCCCGGTATTCGATTTCCGGTTCCGTATCCAGCCTGAAACGATTGACACCAACGATCACTTCAGCGCCTCGGTCTACTCCTGCCTGACGCCGGGCAGCGGCCGCCTCGATGTGCATCTTCGGGGTTCCATCAATCACGGCCTGCGTCATGCCGCCCTGAACGTCGATTTCACGGATGATCTTCCGTGCCTCGCCGGCAAGTTCGGCAGTCAGGGATTCGACGTAGTAGGACCCGGCAAGCGGATCGACGACATTCGCTATCCCGGTCTCGTGCTGCAGGATCAGCTGGGTGTTTCGCGCGATTCTGGCACTTCCCTCGGTCGGCAGGGCAATGGCCTCGTCGAAACTGTTGGTGTGCAGCGACTGGGTCCCTCCAAGGACAGCCGACAGCGCCTCGTATGCAGTGCGGACAATGTTGTTGTACGGATCCTGTTCCTGGAGAGAAACGCCGGATGTCTGGCAATGCGTTCGCAGCATCAATGACCGCTGATTTCGCGGATTGAATTCGCTCATGATTTCCGACCAGAGCAAACGGGCCGCCCTGAGCTTGGCTACCTCCATGAAAAAGTTCATGCCGATGGCGAAGAAGAACGACAGCCTTCCAGCGAACCTGTCGACGTCCAGACCTCGGGAAAGCGCGGCCTTGACGTATTCCTTGCCATCGGCAAGCGTGAATGCGAGTTCCTGCGTCAATGTCGCTCCGGCTTCCTGCATGTGGTAGCCGGAAATCGAAATCGAATTGAATCGCGGCATGTGTTTCGATGTGAATTCAATGATGTCGGCCACGATTCGCATGGATGGTTCAGGCGGATAGATGAACGTATTCCGCACCATGAACTCTTTCAGGATGTCGTTCTGAATGGTTCCCGAAAGCTTGTCCCGGGAAACTCCCTGTTCCTCGCCCGCCACGATGAACGACGCCAGCACCGGGATGACCGCACCGTTCATTGTCATGGATACCGATACCGAATCCAGGGGAATGCCGTCAAAGAGGGCGTTCATGTCCTCGACACTGTCGATGGCAACGCCGGCCTTGCCCACATCACCGACGACACGGGGATGGTCACTGTCGTAACCCCTGTGTGTCGCGAGATCGAAAGCCACCGAAATCCCCTGCTGGCCCGAAGCAAGGTTGTCGCGA
>JAPOVX010000134.1 GCA_026707935.1 Paracoccaceae bacterium | reverse complement strand
TGGATTTCCCGGCTGGGCGATCCCGAAAGTGTGCATGCGATTTCAGAAGCGGACCTCGCAGCCGCAACATTCCAGTCGCTCAACCAATGGCCGGATGCGGGCGATGTGCAGGCTGTTGACTTCTTTTGCGGCACCGATCCGGAAGATCCGACGGGCGAGAAGATCACGTCTCGATTCATTTCGTTCGCCCAGGCTTTTGTTTCCCACAGGATCGAGCACGGGCAAGGTTGGGTCCGCCTGACCGTGGTGACCCGCGGGGCCGTCCATGATGTGAGGAATCCGCGCGGAAGCGCGATTTGGGGGGCTGTCCGGAGCATGGCGCTCGAGATCGGTGAAGAGGCCGGGATCGACTTTCGCCTCGTCGATCTGGGTGATTCCGGCGACCTGGAAACCCTCACGGAAATTGACCGGTCAGACCTGCGCGAGCGCGAACTCGCAATTCGCAACGGATGCCTGTGGGCGCCGCGGATCATCAGTATGCGGGAGCGATATCTGCGGGTTCCGGATGATGGAGATCACGTATTCCGGCTTGTCCTGGATAACCCGGGCCAGGTTTCCGGTCTCGAGATGAAGACTCATGAACTTCCCGAACTCGGGCCGGAGGATGTCGAGATCGAAGTCTCGGCAGCGGCACTCAACTTCCGTGACGTCATGGTGACCCTCGGGCTCCTTCCGGCACTGGCCTATGAGCGATCCGCCCTGGGACACGAAGTCGGAATGGAGGCCAGCGGCATTGTTCGGCGCACCGGAGCGAGGGTGGAACATTGGCGGACGGGAGAGGAAGTCGCCTTTATCGCGGGCGGGTGCATCGGGAATCGCCTGGTGGTTAACCAGGGGCTCGTATTTTCCAAGCCTGGTTGCCTCAGCATGGAGGAAGCTGCCTCGGTCTTGTCGGTCTACGTCACGTCGTACTATGCCCTGATCCACCTCGCCCGCCTGCGCAAGGGGCAAAGCGTTCTCATCCATTCCGCGCTGGGCGGCGTTGGTCAGGCTGCGATCGCCCTTGCCAAACACGCCGGGGCCGAGATCTATGCCACGGCAGGCAGCGAATCCAGGCGCGAGCAATTGCTGAAACTCGGCGTGAGGGCTGCATTCGATTCACACAGCTTCGACTGGTACGGCGACTTGATGAAGACGACGGGTGGCGAGGGCGTTGATGTCGTGTTGAATTCACTTGCCGGCCATCACATCGAACTTTGCCTGCGAGCCCTGCGCGCAGGCGGCTGGCATTGCGAAATCGGCAAGGTCGACATCTATGCGGACAACAAGCTGGGCATGCGCGTATTTCGCAAGAATCTCCGCTTTGCGGCAATTGAAGTGGATCGCCTGATGGCCGATGACCCGCTGCTCGCACGGGAATTGTCGCAGACCTGTCTCGACCTGCTGGAGCGGGGAGTGTTGCCACCGCTGCCCGTTACGGTGTTTCCGTACGCGGACTATGCCAGGGCATTGCGCCTCATGACGACCGGGCAACACCAGGGCAAGATTGTCCTCAAGGCTCCAAGGCGTTCCGAGGATCCCGGATTCCCGATTGCCGATGTTCGGCCAATCTTCGACCCGGAAGCGACCTATCTTGTCACCGGGGGCCTGGGCGGGTTCGGCCTGAGATTGCTGCCCTATCTCGTGGCGGCGGGTGCCCGTCACCTGACCCTGATGGACCGCGATGCAGAGCTCCGGCGCGACCCGGACTGGATACGCCGTTCGAGCGCCCTGGCTTACATGGACGAGAATGTCGCGATAGATATCGTGGCTGGCGACGTGACGCTGGAAGAGGATGTCGTGCGGTGCATCAGGGGTTTGCACCGCCCGTTGAAGGGGGTTTTCCACCTCGCCGGCGTGCTCGATGACCGTTTGCTGGACGCGCTGTCACCGGAATCGGTTTCACGGGTCTTCGCAGCCAAGGCACGAGGCGCCCTGAATCTCGATCGGGCCACTCGCTGTTGTCGTCTTGACCACTTTGTCCTTCTGTCCTCGACCGCCTCGGTTTTTGGTAATCCCGGGCAGATCAACTACAGCGCAGCCAACGGCTTTCTCGACGGGCTGGCAAGCCGCCGCCGGTGCCAGGGACTGCCCGGACTGTCGTACAACATGGCCGCTGTTGCCGATGCCGGAATGGCCGCGCGCAGCCTCCCGGTGCTGCGCATCATGCGGGCGGCCGGTCTGCCTCCGGTCAGCAGCGATTTTGCCATCGCCAATCTCGACTATGCGCTACGCGCCATGCCTGACAGCGACCACCTGGTCACGGCGCTTTTCGAGCGTCCACCGTGGACGGTTGACCATCCAGACTACATGCGAATAGGACGGTTGATGCGCAATGAGGATGCATTTGAGACAGGCATTTCCAGTGAACTGACGGTCGAAGTTGTCGTTGCCCAGATTGCAGAAAAGGTGGCTGACTTGTGCGGCCACGACGAAGGTGGTGTGGAAGAACCATTGTCCAGTTTCGGGCTTACATCGATCTCGGTGGCAGAACTTGGAACGTTCATTCAGGCGCAGTTCAACCACAGGGTAAACGCGCTTGAACTCATGACGACGGCATCTGCCCTGTCGCTCGCAGAAGGCATCGTGCATGGAGGCGACGACATCGAGGAAGAGCCCGAGGCCGATCCGGAAGCACGGAGTGGCC
>JAPOVX010000307.1 GCA_026707935.1 Paracoccaceae bacterium | reverse complement strand
CCGATGTCGGCGCCGCGCTTGAGCAGAAGCTCCGAGACAGACGGATTCCCATTGACCGCTGCCGCATCGTGCAGCGGTGTCCAGCCGTCAGAGGCCTTCGCGCCGATATCGGCGCCGCGCTGGACCAGAAGCTCCGAGACAGACGGATTCTCATTGAACCACGCGGCCGAATGTAGCGGTGTTCGGCCTTTATCGTCCCTTGCATCGATGTCGGCGCCGCGCTTGAGCAGAAGCTCCGAGACAGACGGATTCCCATTGAACTGCGCCGCCAAGTGCAGCGGTGTCCATCCACCAGGGTCCCTCTCGCCGATGTCGGCGCCGTGCCGGACCAGAAGATTCGAGACGGACGGATTCCCATTGGACCACGCGGCCAAATGCAGCGGTGTTCGGCCTTTATCGTCCCTTGCACCGATGTCGGCGCCGCGCTGGAGCAGCAGCTCCGAGACAGACGGATTCCCGTTGGACTTTGCCGCCAAGTGTAGCGGTGTCCAGCCACCAGGGTCCCTCTCGCCGATGTTTGCGCCGCGCTGGAGCAGAAGGTCCGAGACGGACGGATCCTCTTTGGACTTTGCCGCCAAGTGCAGCGGTGTTCGGCCGATGTCTTCTCGGTCGGCTATGGTGGAGATGATTTCAGCTTCAAACCAGCGTTCACTATCGTTTACCATAGCTGTTTTGGCAAACTCCCGACTTATCCAAGCCGCGCAATTCTGCGGCGTTGACTGCCCGACCGTGACGGTCAGGGACAGGAATACCGCACAGCCAATGTCAAATCAATCGTGAGGCGTTTGCGTTGCAGGGGTTTTCGCCGGGCCGGCGGTGTCGGCATGGCGACAGTTCGGCTGCCGCCGCACGCCGCACGCGGTCAGGCACCATTTTTCCGCCTCCACCAACCGTTTCGGCGCCCGAAAACCGGCATTGGCGCCCAGATGGCCGTCACGACCGGAATCCCGCGCAGGCCGGGCCATCCGGCGTCGGGTCCGGCCATCCCGTCCACTTGTCGGGATTCAGTGTCAGGCGGCCCCGACCCCGGGCACCCTGACCGGCGAGCGCATCATCTCCGGCCGTCCGGCCCGGACATGGCCCCGGCGCCATCGCCATCATGACGAGGACGACCGGGAGGACCTGTTGTTCGCGCACACGGCCGGGCTTGACGTCGTGGCCGGGAAGTCGATCGACATCGAGACCTGCGGGAGCCCCGGAAGCGCAAGGGACGCAAGGGCGCAATGCAAGGTGGCGGCGCAACGAACGGACGCTGAATTCCTCGCCGTTGGCCCGACCGTCGATCCGTCGACAACCGACCAGATTGTTATCGACGGCAGGACGTTTCAACTCTTCGGGGCCCGGGCGATACGTCCGGGATCCACGGTTCTGCCATGACGGATCGAAGGACCACGGGAAAATCCGCCTTGCAGAGTCACCGCTCCGGAACACGGAGAACCCCCGTTCGTCAGCGATGTCATCAGGCGGCTCGGGACCGGGAAAACCGCGTTACACCGCTACTTTCCGCCCGAACCTATCCGGGAACCCTGACAGCCGCACTCCTGGGACGGCGATCCTTCCGGATCACTCTTCCTATGTCAATTTGGGGTGCGTTCATGTTTTTCCCACTCAGGCTGCCTGCCTCCAGTTTAACATCGGCGAATCTGCGAAATAGGGCGACATTCACACTTTTTCCGGTGGCAAAAAAGCACACGAATCACTTCTCAAGCACCGAATTCAGAAATGAGCGGAGAAATCTGAACGCACCCGTCAATTTGCGTTCCTTTGTTGGGTTTTGCCCGATATGAAAGAGTGTTTCCCCGTTCTCACGGAGGATTTTGTCGAACTCGTCCTTTCTGATGTTGATCGGCACCGAGACCATGTCGGCCTTGAGACGCCAATACGCGTTGGTGTTTGCAAGCACATCATTTTCCTGGGCATAGTCCCAAGGACTCCTGCCGACCTCGTCCTGCGCCTGTGCGTCGGCTCCGAGGTCGAGCAGCAAGTCCACATTCCAAGGGATTTCGCTGTGCCTCGCCGCCAAGTGTAGCGGTGTTCGGCCTTTATCGTCCCTCGCGCCGATGTCGGCACCGCGCTCGACAAGGAGGCGCACGACAGGCTCACCGTTGTTCGCTGCCGCCAAGTGCAGCGGTGTCCAGCCGGCATCGTCTGTTGCAACGATGTCGGCGCCCCGCCGGACCAGAAGCTCCGAGACGGACCGATTCCAATTTAACTGCGCGGCCAAATGCAGCGGTGTTCGTCCTTTACCGTCCCTTGCACCGATGTCGGCGCCGCGCCGGACCAGGAGTTCCGAGACAGACTGATTCTCATTGAGCCGCGCGGCCAAATGCAGCGGTGTTCGTCCTTTATCGTCCCTCTCGCCGATGTCGGCGCCGCACTGGAGCAGAAGCTCCAAGACAGACGGACTCTTCTCATTGAATCGCGCGGCCAAATGCAGCGGTGTTCGGCCATCAGATGCCCTTGCACCGATGTCGGCGCCGCGCCGGACCAGGAGCTCCGAGACGGATGGATTCCAATTGAACCCTGCCGCTTCGTGCAGCGGTGTTTGGCCGTCAGAGGCTCTCGCGCCGATGTCGGCGCCGTGCCCGAGCAGCAGCTCCGAGACGGACGGATTCCTATTGGACCCTGCCGCTTCATGCAGCGGTGTTCGGCCGGAATAGCCCCTTGCACCGATGTCGGCACCGCGCCGGATCAGGAGCTCCAAGACGGACGGATTCTCATTGGACCTTGCCGCATAGTGCAGCGGTGTCATGTCAAAAGGGCTCCTCTCGCCGATGTCGGCGCCGCGCTGGACCAGAAGCTCCGAGACAGACGGATTCCCATTGAACCACGCGGCCAAGTGCAGCGGTGTTCGGCCTCTATCGTCCCTCGCGCCGATGTCGGCGCCGTGCCGGATCAGAAGTTCCGAGACGGACGGATTCCTATTGGACCACGCGGCCAAGTGCAGCGGTATTTTGCCACCAGGGTCCCTCTCGCCGATGTCGGCACCGCGCTGGAGCAGCAGCTCCGAGACGGACGGATCCTCATTGGACTTTGCCGCCAGGTGCAGCGGTGTTCGGCCGATGTGTTCTCGGTCGGCCATGGTGGAGATAATTTCGGCTTTCATCCAGCGTTCACTATCATTTTTTTTAGCGGATTCGGCAAACTCCCGACTTACCCAAGCCGCGCAATTCAGCGACTTTGACTGCCCGAACGTGACGGTCAGGGACAGGAATACCGAACAGCCAATGTCAAATCAATCATGAGGCGTTTGCGCTGCAGGGGTTTTCGCTGGGCCAGCGGCGTCGGCATGGCGACAGTTCGGCTGCCGTCGCGCGCCGCACGCCGCACGCGGTCAGGTGCCACTTTTTCACCTCAACCAGCCATTTCGGCGCCCGAAAACCGGCAATGCCGCCCGGATCTCCGCCACGACCGGAAATCCGCGCAGGCCGGGCTTGACGTCGTGGCCGGGAAGTCGATCGACATCGAGACCTGCGGGGAACACCTGGAAGCGCAATGGACGCAAGGGCGCCAAGCTCGAGCTGCAGGCCGGGTTCGTCGATCTGGTTCCGCCGGGCGACGTGCCGAAGGGCTCGGCGCCGCTGCGCATACTCGCGGTGCGCGTCCTGGAGAAGAGGTCGCCTGCAGGCAGTGGCCCCTCGACTGGCCGCTGCTGACCACCGAGGGCGAGCCCACGAAAGAGAACGTGTTCCGCATCGCCGGGTGGTACGAAAGAAGGTGGCTGGTCGAGGAGTGGTTCGCGGCCGTCAAGACCGGGACGCGGATCAAGGACCGCAGGCTCAGCGCCGCCGCCGACCTGTGCCGGTGCCTCGCCTTCGACGCCATCACCGTCACGTCCGTCGAGCGCCTCGTGCGGAACGCACCGGAAACGCCGGCGCGCATGGCCGTCCATCTCGAGGAGGTCCACGTCCTCGCCGCGCACATGGCGAAGCCGAACCACCGCAAGCACCGCGGGCCCGCCCGACCAGGACCAGACGATCGCCGAGTTCGCGGTCAATACCGCGCGCCTCGCGGGCTTCATCCCGTCGAAGCGCCAGCCCATGCCGGGCACCGGAAAACTCTGGGAAGGATACCTGATCTTGTCACTCTTCACCGAAAACTACCGGGACATGCGCGACTACGCCAACCTCGACTCAACAGTGTTACATTGAAAGGCGTAAGCCTCCTGAACATCGCGTCCCCTGGGCGGTCCGTCCCCGGAAACGGGGTCAGTGGTTGTCTCTCGGCAGTTCCGAGCCGACTCTCCGGTAGGCCGTGGCAAGTTCAAGGCAACCGCCGTCTGCAAGCTGGCCGACATGGGTGCGATAGAGTTCCTGCCAGGGCGTCTGGTGTACGAGTTCGGGCGGCTGCCAGGCTTCGCGCCGCGCTTCCCATTCGTCAGCGCCAACCAGCGCGTCAAGGCGGCACCGGTTGAGGTCAAGTCGAACGCGGTCACCGGTCCTGAGAAAGGCAAGGCCGCCGCCGACCGCCGCTTCCGGAGATGCATTCAGGATGGACGGGCTTTCGGAAGTCCCGGACTGCCGGCCGTCGCCGACCGTGGGCAAGTGACTGATGCCTCTGACGATAAGCGCGTCGGGCGGCTGCATGTTCACGACCTCGGCCGAGCCGGGATAACCGACGCAGCCGACGCCCCGAATGAACAGGATCGTGCGTTCGTCAATCCCGAGGCTCGGATCATTGATCCGCTCGTGATAGTCTTCCGGTCCCTCGAAGACCACGGCACGCGCGACGAAAACACCATCCTCGTCAGCGTTTGACAGGAATCGTTCACGAAAGTCGTCTGAAATCACCGATGTTTTCATCAGGGCACTGTCGAAGAGGTTTCCGGACAACACCAGGAATCCGGCGTTAGGTCTGATGGGGACATCAACCGAATGAATGACCGAACCGTCCTTCGACCGCCGCTCTCCGAGGTTTCGGTCGAGTGTCTTTCCCGTGACGGTCCGAACATCAAGATGGAGCCGGCCAGCGGCCTTGAGTTCGCCCATGACGGCAGGGACGCCGCCGGCGCGATGGAACGCTTCACCGAGGAATTCACCGGCAGGCTGCATGTTGACAAGTAGAGGTACGTCGAAACCGATGTCCTGCCAATCCTTGACATCGAGTTCGACGCCAGCGTGACGCGCAATCGCCTGCAGGTGCGGCGGTGCATTCGTCGATCCGCCGATCGCGGAATTCACGACGATCGCGTTTTCGAATGCCTCCCTGGTCAGGATGTGTGAGGGCCTTATGTCTTCACGTACGAGTTCGACCGCGCGTACACCCGTCGCGTAGGCCATTGCCATGCGTTCGCGAAACGGCGCGGGAATGGCGGCACAACCGGGGAGACTCATCCCCAGTGCTTCAGCCATCGCGTTCATCGTGCTTGCGGTTCCCATCGTGTTGCAATGACCAAGCGAAGGAGCGGACGCGCAAACCCGGTTGAGAAACTCCTGGTAGTCGATACTGCCGTCCGCCAGCAGGCGGCGGCTTTCCCAGACAATCGTCCCGGACCCGGCAAGCTTTCCGTTCCACCAGCCATCAAGCATGGGGCCTCCGGAGAGGACGATCGCGGGCAGGTCAACCGTTGCTGACCCCATCAACATCGCCGGCGTGGTCTTGTCGCATCCGGTCGTGAGCACGACTCCGTCGATCGGGTACCCGTGAAGAACTTCCACCAGTGAAAGATAAGCCAGGTTCCGGTCGAGCGCGGCTGTCGGCCGCTTGCCAGTTTCCTGGATGGGGTGAACCGGGAATTCCATCGGGACTCCGCCTGCATCCCGAATGCCTGCCTTGACCCGGTCGGCAAGAAAGACATGGATCTTGTTGCACGGGGCGAGATCGGAGCCGGTTTGCGCAATCCCGACAATCGGCCTTCCCGATTGCAACTCGCTCTGGGTGAATTCCTGGTTCAGGTAACGTTCGAGGTAAAGTGCCGTCATCCCGGGGTTCCCGGGATTGTCAAACCAATGTTGGGACCGAAGCTGCAATTCCGCCCCGTTATCGCCTTTCTTCACTTCCTGTTTCCTTTCTTCGGCCGTGTACGGGAGCGTATATTGGCAACTCCATCCGGCCATTTGCACCCTGACGGGCTGATCGAAATCTGATACCCTTGTTTTCGGGACGCGATCAACCACTCTGGCGGAATCTGATGGCCAACCTCGCAAGTTCGGCTTGAATCGGGCAGCCGGTGGATATCAGGTCGCGCCCGTACCGGGAACAGTCATTGTCGGTTCGACCTCTGACATTTCGGGTGCCTGCAGCCATTGCGTCGCCGGGCGTCGCGTTATCGCGAACGGTTCAATCGACGATTGAAGTTCTCCAGGCTGGTTCGTACGACTCGTAAGGTACGCGAAATCAACTCTTAAGCGTCTTCATATTCGCAATCGGGATGTATGCCGGAAATTCGCCGGAAAAGGTGATGCCGAGGCTCCTTCAACCCTTCGCTGCCGTCTCCGCCCCGAACCGCGACACGGTATCAAGCGTTTGGCGCACGTCTTCCCAGGTTGTCGTGTGGTTGACGATGCACATTCTCAGCGAAAAGACGTCCTTGAGTGACGTGGAGGAGAAGAATGCCAGCTCGTCCCAAAACACGTTGGCAAGCACTTTGCGGTTGATCGCCTCCAGGGCCTGGTCGTTGAGGCAGCGATCGGCCGGGTTCACGCGAAAGCACAGGATGCCCATCGAGACCGGAGCCGTGAGTTCCAGAATCGGGCTGTCGGTGACGTAGGCTTCCGCCCGCCGGGCAAGGTCCAGCCCGTTCTCGACTGCCGCTCGGAAGGCAGCCATGCCAAAAGTCTGGACGGACATCCAGATCTTCAATGCACGGGCGGTCCGACTGAGCTGCATGCCGCGGTCGGAAAAATTGGGATGGTTGGCGCCCCAGACCGTGTCCTGGAGCACGTCGTGCCCGATGGCGAACGCGTTTTCCAGATGTCGTACGTCCTTGACCATCAGTGCACCGGCTTCATAGGGCTGAAAGAACCACTTGTGCGCGTCGAGCCCAATGGAGTCGGCCCGCTCGATCCCGCCGAGAATGTCCCGACCGATTTCAGTCACCATTGCGAACCCGCCGTAGGCGGCGTCGACATGAAGCCAGATACCCTCGTCCCGGCAGAAATCCGCCATTGCCTGAAGGGGGTCGATCGAACCCGTGCTGACAGAACCCGCATTGGCACAGACGGCGACCGGCTGCAGGCCTTCTGCGCGGTCCGCGGCTACCATGCGCGCAAGCTCTCCCGGATCCAGGCGAAAGGCCTCATCGGTTGGGACGATGCGGACACGGTCGCGTCTGACGCCCGCGATATGCGCCGCCCGCTTGAGGGCTGAGTGACTCTGATCGCTCATGTAAACGGTGGGACGTTCAGGGTTTCCGGCGGCCTCCCGAGCGGTCACGATCGCTTCAACACTTGCCGCCGAACCGCCGCTGGTCAAAAGGCCCCCGGCGGTTTCAGGGTAGCCAACCCAGGTTCTCATCCAGTCAGTGACAACGAGTTCAAGCTGGCTGGTTCCACTGGAGACCAGCCACGTGCATGAATTGATGTGGTAACCGGCAGACACGTAGTCGGCCACGATGCCGGGCCAAGTCGGGGAAGAGGGGACGAAGCCGAAGAAGCGCGGATGATCCAGTCGGGCAGCGTAAGGAAGGATGTCGCGGACGACGTGTTCAAGCACCTCTTCTGCAGGCCGGCCCTGTTCGGGGGGCGGCTTGAGGAACTTTTCCTCCATTGAATCCCGGAACTCACCGTCCCACGCATTTCCGTCGGCCAGCCGGCCAGCGCGGTCCACGAGGATGTCGGTTGCCTTGTGGCCCAGCCGCCGCATCGCCTCGGGCGACATGTCCAGATTGGTGGTCGCCTTGCTCATGCGATACCTTGTGTGAGGAGATTCGTGAAATTGCATTTCAAGATTTAATTTACATTTAGTCCAACTACAAGCAATGGAGTTCAGTTCAAACAGTGCGGTTGCAACATGGACCCGGCCAATGGAAGGGCGGATGACATGGCAGTCAAGCTGTTCAATTTGCTTGAACATCGGATTTGAGGCTGTCACATCAGATGACATCGGGTAGCGATTTGAAGGTTCCCGCGCCGACGGCAACGCATGAAGTACGTGCAGTAGACGGTTATCCGATCCTGTTGCGGCGACACGGCAACCCGAACGGCCCCAGGCTCGTCATGAGCCATGGGAACGGTTTCGCGATCGACGCTTATTGGCCCTTCTGGTCACGGTTCGTGGAAGGCTTCGACGTTTTCGTTTTTGATATTCGCAGTCACGGCCGCAATCCGGTTGGCGGGCTCGATACGCACTGCATACCAATGCTCTCAGAAGACCTGGTCTGTGTCTCGCAGGAGATCGACAACCATTTCGGTGCGAAAGGAAAAGTTGGCGTTTTCCACTCGTTGACGGCGCTTGCGGCTTTGCACGCGCGAGTCGGCGGCGGAGAGTTCGCGGCACTCGTGTTGTTCGACCCGCCGATTCTTCTTCCGGGCCGGGAAATGGAAGAGCTTGAGGCGTTGGGGTCTCGGATGGGAAAAGCCACCCGCAGGCGTCGGGAGCATTTCGGGACGCCTGCGGAATACATCAATCTCCTGTCGCACAGCGAGGCATTCAACGGCCTTGACCTGGCCAAGCTCGAACTTTTCGCGCGCTCCTCGCTGCGCCCTGCCGCTGACGGGAACGGTTTCAAGCTGGCATGTCCCCGTGAACATGAAGCCCGGATGTGGGACGCGCTCTATCCATTCGCGCGGACCGTGGATTTCGCGGCTATGGCGTGTCCCGTTAAGGTGATCGGGTCCGATCCGACAGTACCGAATTCCTTCCTGCCGAGCACTGTCATGCCCGAGTTGATACGGCTGGACTACGACTTCGTCCCGGAGACGACGCATTTGCTGCAATTGGAGCAACCAACCGAGTGCGCTGCCTTCATGCTTGACTATCTCGCAAAGAGTGCCTTGTCAGCCAAGTGAGCACGCGAGTCCGGAGACTCGAGAAGCAACACGTGGCGGCACCCACCGCGAAATTGCCCCCTCGACATCGAACGGTGAGATTGCCTTGCCGCCCAATCATGATTCCTGTTGCGGCAATTTCCGTTTCCTGGCGCCTCTCTCTCGTGTTTGCGGCGGCAGGTTTAACCCGCTCTGCAATTGCAGGACGCTGGCAGTGCAGTCCCAGCCAAGGGAACCGGTCGCAAAGACGTGAATATCCCGAAAACCGGACTGATCCGGTCATCCTGCCTCACCGCCGGAACTCTCCGGAATTGAACACCCGATCCCAGGGCCGGGCTGTGTTCGATTGACCAAAGCGCGCAACTCTGCGGTCACGACCTTTCCCATCGCGTTGCGCGGCAAAGCGTCAACGAATTCAACGGTCTTCGGATGCTTGAACCGGGCGATTCGGCCGTGCAGGGAACCGAGAATTTCATCCGAAGTGATGCCGTCATCGGCAACGACCACTGCCACGGGCGTTTCTCCCCATTTCGGATCGGCCCTCCCGACGACCGCCACCTCCAAGACTCCGGGGACGTCACGGAGAATGCGTTCGATTTCCGCCGGATAAATGTTTTCGCCACCGGAAATGATCACATGCTTGATCCTGTCAACAAACCAGTAGAAGCCGTTCTCGTCGCGCTTGGCCACGTCACCGGTGCGGAACCAGCCGTCCAGCAATGCTGACTCAGTCAGGTCCGGATTGTGCCAGTACTCCATTGTCACGTTTCCGCCTTTGACCCATATCTCGCCCGGCTCTCCATCTTCCGCGTCCCGGCCGTCCCGGACGATTCGAATGCCGCATTTCGATCCGGCCCGGCCGATGCTGCCGGTCGTTGCGATTGCCTCGTCGACATGCTGATAGATCGCAAGGGGACCGGTTTCGGTCGCGCCGTAGATCTGGGTTACCGGGACCCCACGGGATTGAACCGCCTGGATCAGCGATACCGGGACATCGGTGGAGCCAATGCTGATGGACAGCAACGAGGACAGGTCGGCACTTTTCCAGCCGTCACTGTCAATGATTGCCTGCAATACGGTCGGTACGGTGATCGCATGAGTTGCTTCCTGCAGTGCCGCACACGCCGCATCCGGATCGAATCGTTCATGAAGCATGACGGTGGCGCCGACGGAAAAAGCGGGCGTCGGAAGAATGTTGAGCCCGCCAACATGGAAGAGCGGCAAAACGTTCAATACGCTGGCATCGGGTCCCATTCGATGCGCCTCGATGCTCATTTCCGCATTGCAGGATAGTGCATTCTGCGTCAGTACCACGCCCTTGGGCTTGCCGGTTGATCCGGAAGTAAACACCAGGAGAAGCGGGTCGTCTTCAAGTGCTTCCCACCGTCGATCAGGCGATCCTGCCGGAAGCCTGTTGTCAACGGCAGCGACACGAATGCCGGGCAGGGCGAGAGCCTGTTCCCTGAAGTGCCTGTCGTGGACCATCAATCCCGGTTGACAGTTCGCGATTATTTCCGCGACTTCCGCCTGCGCCAGCCGCCAGTTGATCGGTACGAGAATTGCGCCCAGACGGGCACACGCAAAGAGCAGGACGAAGATTTCGGGGTGATTGAGGCCGTACCACGCGACCCGGTCACCGCGGTCGATACCGTTCGCAGCCAGCCCCCTGGCACGGGCGTCAATCCGCGACGCGAATTCTGCGTAGGTCATGCCCCCGCCTTCGAAGACAAGTGCGGGTTTTCCCGGCGTCCGGGCCGCCGCGCTGTCGATCCATCGGTCAATCGTCATCGGCTTCGCCGGATTCGTAAAGTGCGGCCTTTCCCAGCATGTCGAGGCATAGTTCCGCTGTCCACGGCAGCATCAGTGATCCGCAACGACTGTCTCGATAGAACCGCTCCACGGGTAGTGACCGCATGATGACCTGTCCACCGCACGTCCTGATGGCGAGCTGTGCGAGCTTGTTGGCGTTTTCCATCACCGTATGCTGTGCGGCCCATGCCCGCATCAGTTCGCTCTTTCCCGGGTCCGGTCTCGCTTCGGAAATCGCCTGGAACCACAAGGCTTTTGTCTGTTCCAGCATGATCTGCATTTCGGCAACGGCGATCTGCTTGGTGGGGTACATCCTGCGCTTGACGGGCGGTGTTCCGGGAACTTCGCCGCGGAGGTAGGCAACCGTGAAGTCATGACAGGCTTGGGCGATCCCCATGTATGTCGGTGTCAACGTCATGAACATGTGGGGCCAACGGCTGGCCGCGGCGGCGTAAACGCCCCGCGGCATGAGTTGCTCGCGATCGGCAACGAATACATCCTTGAAGACCAGGGTTCGCGATACGGTTCCGCGCATGCCCATGGTATCCCAGGTACCTTCGACACGTACGCCTTCGGCATCGGAAGGAACGGCAATATACATCGTGTTTCGCCGGAGATGAGAGTCGTCCGGGGCCGAGAGGCCCGTGCACAACGTGCCATAGTAATCCGCGTGCCCGGCAAGTGAAGCAAAGATCTTCCTGCCATTGATCAGCCAGCCGCCGTCGACCTTGAGGGCCGTGGTGCCGAATGCCTTGAAACCTGCTGCTGCGGCGTTGCCTTCGGAGAAGGGCTGGGCGTAGACCGCGCCCTCGTCGAGAATGCGGCGATAATGAACCCGCCGCATCTCGTGATGCTCGGCCCGGATGACTGCATTCATTTCCAATCTGTCGAGCAGGTCGCCGGTCCAGAGACAGCTGGAGACATGCATGTTGAAGGTCAATGCGGTTGCTCCGCACGCACGCCCGAGTTCGGCTGCGGCAAGCATGTACGTCTTGAGGTCGGCTCCGTTCCCTCCTTCGGATTTCGGAATGCAAATGCCCAGAAGTCCCGCATCGGCGAGGTCACGATAATTTTCGGTCGGAAAGGTCGCGTCCCGGTCATACACGTTCGCGCGCGGCGCGAACCTTTCCGTCGCAAGCTCCCTGACACGTTCGCACAGGTCAGCCTGTTGTCGTGTCAGTTTCCAGGAATGTGGATCGAAGATCGGTGAAAGTGTCACGGTCAGCCTTTCCGCAGGAATTTGCCGATAATCGCGTTTGTTTGTTCAGGGTCTTCCTGATTGATCATGTGGCCGGCGTTTTCAACCACGTGAAGCTCGGCGCTTGGCAGCTTTTCCGCCATCCATTTCATGGTTCGCGCCGGGGCATTCCGGTCATGGGTGCCCGCAATGAGGCAGCATGGTTGCGCCACCCGATTCAAGTCATTGCGCCGATTGAAGGTCACGAGACAACGCAAGATACCGCGCCAGGTCTCTTCGGTTACGGCCGCCAGCAATGTCTCGATGCATCGGATCACCTCAGGTGACGCCGCCGGCCCCACCAATCCCGGTGCTTCTGCCTTCGCCATGTCAGCCATGCCGACGCCTGCATCCAGTGGTGCCAGCCGCGCCTTCAGAAACGCGTCGCCAAACGAATTGTCCCGTCCGCCAAAACTGGGTGTCGTCCCGATGAGGACCATTGACGACACCTGTTCTGGACGCCGCAGCGCGTGCTCCAGCGCCAACATGCCTCCAAGCGACTGTCCCACGAGGTGGACGGTTTCATGACCGATTGAAGCAATGAAATCTCCAAGTGCGGCTGACAGGTACGCAAATCCCGGCGGCCAGACTTCCGCCGTGCTCGCACCGTAGCCCGGCATGTTCCAGGCAAGAATCCGAAACCCTTCCAGGGCGGGGGACGGGGATTCCCGACGGGCAATCCCGGACTTGTCACGGGAACCGGCACGCGTTTCGTTTCGCGAGACCGATCCCGATCCGGGGTTGGCAACTGCCGCATCCATTTGCGGCCGGAAGCTGTCGATGCCTCCACCGATTCCGTGGAGACACAGGACTGGTGGTCCCGTACCCGCCATGTCGTACTCGATTCCCGCGGAAATCAAGTGAGGCGCCCGCCTTCGACTACCAGGACATCGTCAAGTGCGATGTCGCAACCCATCATCGGAAGGTCGAAATGTCCGCGGGTGAACCGGCCGGCAAATTCATTGGCGCCGGTCGAAAATAGAAAGTTGCCGGCAACTGCGCGCAGTTCAGTACAGTTGTTGTCCCGGCGGTCGTGCATGGTCAAGGCCTCGTATCGTGCCCGCCGGTTGAATCCCCAGCCGACGTGGCTCGTCGCGAACGCATCCCGGTCACCAAAGCCGGCAAAATAGTCACGCATGAGTAATGCGTCGGTACCGTGGCCTTCGATCGATGTAACGAAGTCGTTCTCCAATACCAGTTCCACAACCGATTCGAAGTATCGTTTGAACGTCAGGTTCATGTCGCCCGGTTGATACGCCAACAGGCCATTGACGCTGCCCTCTGCAGGGAAACAGACGACAATACCTCCCGGCCAATGCGCCAATGTGCCGGGGCGATCAGTCCAGCCCCACACTCCGACGCATGAGGCATCGGTCAGCCTGACGGACAGGTCCGTCGAGTCGGCGCGTCGGACCGTCATCTCCTGCGCCTTCCTGCAGCGTGCAACCGCTTCCCTGCCGCGGTCCTTGAGATCCGGTGTCGGAACCGTGCGCGCCAGCGTCTCGGGATGCTCGTTGGAAACCGTGAGAATTCGCGCCCCTCCTTTCAGGATTTCGATTGTCTGCGACGCGTGCATCAGCCCTTCGACCGTCAGATCGATGACGACATCCGCGCCCGCAAGCGCCCTGACGACCGCCGTCTGCCCGTTCAATGCCTGGCTCGCCCCGGAAGATCGCACGATCGGTCCCTCGGGATGCGGCGGTGTCGGCACGGAAATGCAAAAATGCGACACACCAAGCTGGCCGAGGGCCAGTTCGGCGAGGTGAAGGTTCAACCCCCGTGACTGGGATTCGGCCAGGATGACGATGCTCTCGTCACGCCGAATCTTGCACAGATCGAACACATTGGCGAAGGAATCGATCCAGGCGCTTTCGATACGGTCCGCGAGCATCATCAAACCTCCCCGTCATGACAGGCTGCATGACGGCCAATATGGCACAATGTCAATCGGTCCGTATACGACGGCATATCAGGGTTCAACGAAGATGCGCCGCCGCGAATTTCTGCAGGGGGCCAGGTTTGGAGACGTGGTAAATTCGCCACCATGTGCCGGTTGCCCGGCCAGGCGACGTCCGCCCGACGAACCGCATTAACCCTGCCAGGCAATCCCGCGAAATGGGACTGGCCGGAGAGCAGCCACACAGGGGTTTTGACGCGGTCCTGAACGTGTAACTTGCCCGAAGAACGTCGAAAGTGGGTTCGGCGGAACAGGTGCGACAAACATGGATTTCCTTCCCGACGTTACGGATTTCGATCTTCTGGATGTGCCGCCGGATTATGCTGCCAGCCCTTATCCCTATCTCGCCGCACTGCGCGAGCGTTCGCCCGTCCATCGCAATTCCGATGGTACATTCATCCTGACCCGGTATGACGACTGCGTTTCCGCCTATAGGGACCCCGTCGTTTGGTCCTCGGACAAGAAGGCCGACTTTGCACCGAAATTCGGCAAGACCGCGCCATTGTACGAGCACCACACCACCTCGGTCGTATTCATAGACGCGCCGGATCACACCCGCATACGAAGACTTTTCCAGTTTGCCTTCACGCGCAGGGCACTCGCCGCCATTGAACCGCGCATTGCGCGGTTGGTTGACACGTATCTCGACCGGCTGGAAGATCGGGGCGAGATGGACATGGTCGAGGAATTTTCCTTCAAGCTGCCTATCGAGGTTGTCTGCGACATGCTTGGCGTTCCTGCCAGTGACCGACATATGATCCGGGGTTGGGCCCTGGCCATCCTCACCGCGCTTGAGCCGATGCTGACCGACGAGCAACTCGCCGCCGGCAACCGGGCCGTGACTGAATTCAAGGCCTATCTCCGCGACCTCATTCGCCACCGCCGCGGGTTCCCGGATGAAGCCGCGCCAACGGAAATGTTGACCGTACTCGCGGATGCGGAGGCCGACGGAGAAAGACTGACCGAACTGGAACTTCTGCATCAATGCATCTTCATGTTGAACGCCGGCCACGAAACGTCAACGAACATGCTGTCGCACGGCGTGCACGAGATGCTGCGCTCTCCCGGGGAAATTCGACGCCTGGCCGAAAACCCGGGCTTGATCGACTCAATGGTGGAAGAGGTCCTGCGCTATCAGGCGCCGATTCAGATCAACAATCGCCGGTCGACCCGGGATGCCGCAATGGGCGAGGTGCCCCTCCCGGCAGGGACGACTGTACACATGATCGTCGCTGCCGCGAACCGTGATCCCCGGCAGTTTCCCGATCCTGAGCGTTTCGACATATCACGCAGACCCAACCGGCATCTCAGCTTCGGTCTCGGAGTTCACATCTGTGCCGGAAACTCGCTTGCAAGGCTTGAAGCCGCGATCGCCTTCCGGAAACTCTTCGGGCGTTTCCCCGGATTGCGGCTCAGGTCGCCGCCTGAATTTTCCGCGCGCCTGCGTTTCAGGGAGATCCGGCACCTGCACGTCTCAGTCCGTTGAAAGTTTCGGCCATGAACCGACCAAGACCCGCCAGAATGCAGCATTTCGCCATCGAAGTCATTGATTCGGACCTCCGCATCGAATGGAATCGGCGTGCCCTGGGTTTCCAGGTCACCGAACGTCATGCCGCCTTCGAAGTCGAAGGCATTCCTGTCGAACTGGATTTCATGCGCCTCGCCAATGCCCACCACGAGATCGTCCTTGTTCACAATGCCGAGAAGACCTACCGAATGAAGTTGCTCCCGGGGGCGGATTTCGATGGCCCTCCGAATTTTCATCATGCTGCGTTCGAATGCGGCAATCGTGATGACTGGCTGGCGCTTCTGGACTGCGTTCGCAAGGAATGCGCGGAAATCGTGCGGGGACCGGTCCTGCATTCATTCGTAAAGCCTCGCGGTGACGGGAGCTGGGTCGAAAAAGAGGCTGTCTGCATTCTCGACCCAGACGACCATCGAATCGAAATGTTCTGCGACCTTGACACGGTCGACGACGACGGCACACAGGACAGTGCAAGCGTTGTACGGCTGAAAGGCACCGGGACCGAAGAATTGTGACGGCAGGCACAGACACCATCATTGGGGAAGGTCCCGTCGGGTTTCTGTTCGCCAACCTGCCGTCAGGAACATTCGTTTCGGGACTGTATCCAGGAATCGGGAAATGAAAGACTCACCCAGGATCGCATTTATCGGTGCAGGTTCAACCGTGTTCATGAAGAACATAGTTGGAGATGTTCTTCAAAATCCGGCGTTGCGGGATTCCCATTTCGCGCTCATGGACATCGACGTCGAACGACTTGCGCAGGCTGAATTGGTCGCACGAAAACTTGTCTCGACGCTCGGTACACAGGCGAGTATCACCGCCCATTCCGAACAGCGCGCGGCAATAGATGGGGCGGACTTCGTCATTGTTGCCTTTCAGATTGGCGGTTACGAGCCGGCGACCGTAACGGATTTCGAAATTCCGGCCAGGTACGGCATTCGTCAAACGATCGCGGATACGATTGGAATAGGCGGTATCATGCGTGGCTTGCGCACGGTTCCTCACTTGTGGTCGCTTTGCGCAGACATGCAGGAATTGTGCCCACGGGCGCTGCTCCTGCAGTATGTCAACCCGATGGCAATCAACATGTGGGCCATCGCCGAACGATACCCCGAAATCAAGACGGTCGGGCTTTGCCATTCGGTTCAGGGTACGGTTGAAACGCTCGCGCACGATCTCGATATCGACGCTGGACGAATTCGGTTCCTGTGCGCCGGAATCAACCATATGGCGTTTTTCCTGCAACTTGAACAAGTGCAAAATGACGGTGAGACCCGGGACCTTTATCCCGAGTTGTTCGCAGGTTATGCCGCCGGGCGACTTCCAAAACCCAACACGGAAAATCCCCGGTGCCCGAACATTGTCCGATACGAGGTGATGGCGCAGTTCGGTTACTTCGTGACCGAGAGCTCCGAGCATTTTTCGGAGTATGTTCCGTGGTTCATCAAGTCTGGCCAACCAGAACTTCTGGACAGGTTTGCCATCCCGCTCGACGAGTATCGCATACGGTGTGAAGACCAGATCGCGGACTGGGCGAAACAGTTGGAGGAGTTTCGCACTGCCGATCGGATCGAAATCGGCCATAGCCACGAATACGCTTCCGACATCGTCAATTCCGTATGGACCGGAACTCCTTCGACCATTTACGGGAACGTTCCGAACAAGGGACAGCTTCCTGACTTGCCGGCCGGGTGTTCGGTCGAGCTTCCATGCACCGTCGACCGAACAGGAATTCACCCTGCGCACATCGGCAGCATTCCTCCTCAGTTGTCAGCCCTGATGCGGACCAACATCAACGTGCAAGAGTTGACGGTAAAGGCGCTGTTGGAGGAGTCGCGTGACCACATCTATCATGCAGCCATGCTTGACCCGCACACCGCTGCCGAGCTCGGTCTCGGGCAGATTCGGGCGATGGTCGATGACCTGTTGCGCGCGCATGGAAAACTCTTGCCCGCCTGGATGTCCAGATGAACCCGGCGCATGTTTGCCACCGAATGTCTGCGGAACTCGGCCAAGCGCGCCCGGTCGCCTCGTCAACGCGCGCAATTCCTGAAAACAGGTCGTCTGCGATCTGATGCAAATCGAATCCGCCGGACATCTGACGCCTGATTTCCGAGGCAATGTCCTGCGTGCCTTCCGAGGAAGGATCAATCAGATCACGCAAACATAGGAAGAAACAGTGTTGGTAATGGGATCCTGGAATTCCCGGAGGTGACCTGTTGTCATCGCCGGTACGCCATCTCAGTCGTGAGCCTTCACGTTCTGCCCACCATTCTTCGCTGTCCACTTCGAATTGAGCAGATACGGAAATTCGTTCGGTGGGGCCGCGGTCGGCCCAGTAGACTGCTGCAGTTGCCCGGCAAACGCTCGACTTGCCGATCGCATTCGGTCAGAAAACGACATGGACACCTGGGCCTGGAGATTCAATTTCAAACGGCTGATCGATCCCGGGCAATCTGTCAATCCTGATCTTTTTCAATATCATGATGGAGCACCGGAGGATTCGTCGTGGGACAGCATTTTGCTCAGGGCAGTCATTCCGGAACGCCTCAGAACGTCGCGTAAAGCCTGGTCAGACAGCCGATCAGTCGCATTTCGATGCTCGTTGACGGGGGACCAGCGATCGTCGCGGGCAGTGCCAGCCAGTGCCTCGCGTGCCTGTTCAAGCAAACCTTTTGATCTTTTGTCGTCATGCTCGAGGCTGATCAACCGCTGAGCAATCAGCACGGCCGGATCATCGCCCTTCGCGATTTCTTCCAGGTCGATCCGTGGTCTCATCTCGGCGGTAATTTTGCCGAAGAATGCTACGGTACCGTTCACCATGCGCCCCAATTCATTCCACTGGCCCGCAGAAATCCTCTTCCTGATTTCCTCGTGGCAGGGACTTCCCCCGGTGAGGCGCGCAATCAAGCCCACTGCACGGGGCACGGGGCCTTCTCGCTGGATTCGATCAACGTGGCTTGTTGCCTCACTTATCAATCGGTCCTCCACGTCTTCAGCGTCCTCGAGTCCTTCGACCGAGATGGAGACATGCTCCCATCTCAATGGAGCAAGCGGGACGTGCTCAAGATCAAGTTGGCCCCCGTCACCTACCCTCAGGATCCAAGGGCCGTGAGGTCCGGTTTCCGACCGATCGAGCCCGACAAGTGAGCCCAGATATCCTGATGGTCCGGCAGCGGCCCGTGCGGCAAGGTCATGTATGGAAGGTTTGTGGATGTGACCGAGCAGCCAGGCATCGAAGCCGCAATTGTCAAGTTCCGCCTGCCTTACGGGTGCGTATGTTCCTCCGGCGGGGTCAAGATCGGCACGAAGCAAGCCTATCCTCGGAATGGTCGCCGCAGTCGGCGCCGGCGGTTCCGCGAGGAGACTTGCAACCGGGCTCTGGCGGACGTGCCGTTCGCCGAAGGACCAGCCGACGCCCTCGGCGACTGGCCTCCCGTCTTTTTCGATCGTCCGCGATTCCCATTTTCCGCCGGCACCCAGAAGGACATTGCCCTCAAGCATTGACGCCAGTCTTGGCAAGGCCTCGACATCATGATTCCCGGCGACGGCAATGACTTCGATGCCGGCATCCAGCAACCGTCCCAAGCATCTCTCGGGCGGAGGCAGCGCTTCGAAACGGGCATTGGTGTTCTCAACCACGTCTCCGGCAAAGACGACCGCACTCACCTGTTCCTTGATCGCGAGGTCCACGGAGAGGCTCAAAGCGTTCGCCGGCGTCGGTTCTGCAGCATCGATTCCCATGGATGAAACGACGTCGGGCACACCCGAGCAACTTGTGCCCAAGTGTACGTCTCCAATCGCCAGAATTGTCGCTTGATCATTCAATGTCCTGATCCGATGCTGCGATGGGGCAACTTCCGCCGTGTTGATTGAGGTTATTCAGATCCCGATACAATCCAATGGCTCCCGGTAAATCGGTGGTTTGCTTGGAAGTGGTAAGCGTTCGGTAAGGGGGTGATGGCCTTTATTTTCGGCGTTTGATGGCTGTAT
>JAPOVX010000249.1 GCA_026707935.1 Paracoccaceae bacterium | reverse complement strand
GTTCACGAACATGACTACATGGTCGTACCTCTCTCGGGCGGGCAACTTCTCCTGCGCGAGCCGGACGGCACCACACGGGTTGCCGAACTGCACCGCGGAGTGCCATATTTCCGGAGAAAGGGCGTTCACCATGATGTGGTCAACGCCAGCGAGTTCGAGATTGCGTTCATCGAAGTAGAGTTCCTTGAACGCTCTGTGGACTGACTCCGGTCCCTGCCGCTCGGCGAGGGCAACCCCGTGGCTTAACCATGAGCAGCAGAAGCGACACGGATCTTGCCCCGCGTGCACCTGGCTATCGGCCGGGTGTGTTTCCATCGCGTCCTCCACCCCGAATGATGCCGGGAAACCCGGCAGGGAACCGCACCGATTCAATGTGCTGCGGGCAATCGTCTTTCGACGGCCGTTTGGAAACGCCGGATCCGGCGGATTTGCAGGCAGGGCGCGGACACTCCGCCCATGAACCGGACGGCGATGCCTCAATCGGGTCGCCCAAGACCTGGCCGAACGATGGCAGAAAGGTCCGGTTGGACTCCGGGTCGGAAAGGGACGAAACGGGGGGTTAGCGCAGAGATACGGATTGGGCAGACAATTGAGCCGTCAACGAGATCTGACCCTCGTTTACCATCCATTTCCGCAGTGTATACGTGCGGGCACCCGAACGGTGCATTGGGTCATTGACGGCCAGGTCGCGGGCGTGATCAAACGATTGAGCCCGGTAGACGATCAGGCCCATACCGTGCATTTCGGCGCCGGTCTCGTCCGACAGAGGCCCGGCAAATGCGAGTAGGCCTTCGGCTTCCAATCGATTCTGGTAGGCCAGATGGTCAGGCAGGTTCGCCTTCAAGTCCTCCTGCGTCGCCGCGGGTATGGAAAGAACGACATATAGCTCAAAAGCCAGTGACCCGCGCGCGCGCGCCGCTTCCCTGTAGGCGTCCCATGACGGCATCCAGCTCCTCCCTGATCCTATAAAAATCGATTTTTTTGGCGCGTGTCCACATTATCGTCAAACATCGCGGCAATCAACTCGGAGGCAATTATGTCATTTGTCGTCAAAAAGACTCGGGACTTCTCGGCTTTCCATCTTTTCGGCGACTCAAGGCGTCCGACCTGATGGCATGGAATCCGGAAGTCGGCAGAGACCCGGCGGCTCTCGCAACCGATCCTGAACTTCCGAAAAGTGCGGATTCGCTCACTGGTCCCCGAGACAGTACTGGTCCGATCGCCGGGACGACAACCTGGACCTGCGTGCGTCGTTGTCAGTCCTTGCCCGTTTCCCTGTCCTTGAGCGCGCCATCAAGCGAAACGCCCATCTGGTCACCGATTTTCTTGAGCAGGGGAAGATGAACTGCCAGCTCCATGATCGAATCGACGACCGAACCCATGACATGTCGCGACGCCCCGTCACCGGCAGTGCCACCAAATCCACCTGACAGGTGGTTGATCGATTTGATCTTCTCCGCAGACTTGACCATTTCAGCAAGAATTCCCGGCAACGCCTCGAGCCGGGCCTTCTCGACGTCCATCGCAACAACCTACTTGGAACTAACGTTCCGGGCGGCATTTCCGGCTTTTCTCGACTTCGGTATCGGCAAGCCCGATTCAGATATCCCTTTCATCATGTTGTGACTGCACCAAGCGTCGATTGTCCTCCCGTGTACTCGGGATTTCACCAATGCTCTGGCCCTCGTGCAAAGGCGTTCGGTCGGCCAACGGATTTTCCGGGCGTTTTCGTCGGCATTCCCAGCCGGAATTGCATTCTTCAAACATTGCAGGAATGACGGCGTACGTTTTCCTCGGCCCTGAACAACGCCTACCTTTCGGCCAGGCCTGCCCGCGGTTTTACGCATCTGGTCACCACGACCGAAGCCTGCGCGCATCCGGGCACTTTACTGGTCACTCCCGCGACACGTTAACGTCCCCACGCGGTGCTCCTGTCCAGTTCCCGCTGCCTGACGTTCACTTTCACGTGGACTGCTCGGGCGGCACAAATGGGCGGACGCCCGTCTCGCTAAGCGTTTCTGGCACTCTCTCGCAGACGCTCGATGTCTTCTCGAAAGGGCTCGCGGCTTTCCGGGTCGAAGTCTTCGGGATGCGCATCCATCCAGGCAATCGTGCGCTCGCAATATTCGATCGCCAGTTCGGCTTCGCCGCGTGCCTCGCAGACCATGGCTTTGCGCATAAGCCAATCGTGTGTCTCGGGGTAGCGGATTCTCAATTTTTCGCAGGCTGCGTCAGCTTCATCGAGGCGGCCTTCACCGACGAGACTGACAACACTGTTAGAAAGCCGGTCAAGGTCAGTCTCGACGAAGCTGTACCCGTGTGACGATACCGCCGGCGTGGTATCGAGATGCGCACCGCTGTTGCGATCCCAACAGCAGCGTTTGTACTTCCTGCCGCTGCCACAAGGGCAAGGCTGGTTTCTGCCGACCTTCATCACTCCTGCCTCATCATCGAGAATGCCCGGTTTGCGCTTATCCCGAAAAGGGCTTGAAGCGAAGATCTATTTTGGAGACCGGCGACTGTACGCCAATGTTGACCGACTACGACCGTCGTTCCTCACGGTTTGCGCAGACAGGTACGGCCAGATATCGCCCCGGGTCCGTCGACCGTGGTTCCCATGGCGAAGCTGCTCGGCGGCACGTTCTGCTCCGCCGCCTGCGACGAGGCGGTCAACGCGGCGTTCAGGACCCGGGATGCGGTCATTCGGCGAAGGGCGAACGCTGCGGTTTTTCGTTGTCCGCAGCATCAGGGACATACGGCAACGCATTACCGTCCAGAAGCTGTCCGGCGTGTTCGTCGCGCGGAACTTCGACTTGACCGAACCTATGCCCGACGAGGCGTGGAGCAAAGTCTGCCATGGACTTCGAAGCAGTCGTTATCGATGGAGTCATTCCGACGGCAGTCAAGAAGCGATCGATCTCCGAGGTACATGATCAACCGGAGAAAACCGATTTTCAGGGCATGCTCGTGCCGAAAGCTGAATCTGGCCAAATAGGGCAGAACGCACGCACGGCCGGTGCCGCTGCGGCCCCAATGAGCGCTGATTACCCGATCGATCAGGACAGGTTGCTTCGGATTGATGCTGCCCTTCGAGTAGCCGTCGTCAAGCCAAATCGCGGCGAATGTCAACTGAGCGACCACTTCTGGCGAGGTGCGGGCTATCTCAGCCAGTGGTCAGGCGGTGACGAAAATCATGACTCACCCGCTCCTGCCGCCGCAGGATGATTGAGGCAAGGGAATAGCCGTTACGGCTGCGGATATGGATCGAGTGCGTCTCGAGCGCGCAGGAAACACCATTTCCATGTCTCTGATCGACGGACGCGGATGCGCATCCTGACCCCGTCAACAGAAGGGGGATGCAAGGGATTCCATCAGGTTCATTCGGGGTTGCGAAAATCCGCATGAAACACCGCAACGAACCAAAGGCACGTTGCCTGACCGCACTCCAGCTCTCGCCGATGAAACGGACAACCCTTCATCGAAGTCCCGTCCGACGGTTTCGACGAACACGTGCCAACCTGGTTACTGGCATCCCCGAAGTCACCGAATAGGAAAAGCGGGAGAATTGAACGATGCGGGGAGTGCTCGCAGGTTTCCGGGCCGAAATCAGGCCTTTCGTTTCTTGATCGGAGCCCAGAGCCGCTTGTTCGTCAGATACAGCAGGGCAGCCAGGAGAGCCAGGAGGGCAACAGCGACAAATCCGGAACGTTTTCTTTCGGCGAACTTCGGTTCTGCCGCCCACATCAGGAATGCCGCCACGTCTTCGGACATATGATGGACATCGTTGTCATGTCCGTCCCGGAATTCGACGAGTTCATCCTCCAGTGGCGGCGCCATGGAAATCCACCCGCCCGAAAAGGCCGTATTCTCGTATAATATGGTTCCGAATTCTTCCTTTTCCTTGCCCGTGTATCCCGTCAGGATCGAGGCAATGTACTCGGGACCGCCCGGCCCCCGGAGCAGTTGGTTGATTCCAAGGCCATACGGACCGTGGAAGCCTGCGCGCGCCTTCGCCATGAGCGAAAGATCGGGCGCTTCCTCCACTGCCGAACCGGGGAACTTGTCCGCAGGCTTGGCTTCGCGAAAGTCATCGAGTTCGGTATCGAAAATCTCGAACTGGCTGGCAAACGCGACGACCTGCGACGCTTCCAGGTGCGGGCCACCGGTATCGCCGAGAGTCCGGAAGGGAACCTGCCGCAACCCGTGGCATGCCGAGCACACCTCGGTATAGATCTGCAGTCCACGTTGCAGCTGGTGCTGGTCGAAGGATCCGAAGGGCCCCTCGAAACTGAACGAAAAGTCCTCGACGTGGCCGCTCCCTCCAGCCGAACCCGCGGCGTTCGCCAAAAACATCGTGGCCGCCAGCGCGGACCAGAAAGCCGCCATGTTCCTGCGCATCGGTTTCATCTCCTCAACGGTCACTCTGCCGGTGAATGCCTGCGTTCGAAGTCGCTCTCGATCGTCTCCGGCCGCGGGTGGGGTTTCTCGAGAACCCCCAGCAGGGGCAGGATGATCAGGAAGTAGGCGAACCAGTAGATCGAACCGATGAGCGAGATCGTCGGTACCAGGCCCTCCGGTTTCTGCGATCCGCACCACATCAGGACAAGGAAATCGAAGACCAGCAGCCAGAACCACCATTTGAAGGTCGGACGATACCGACCTGACCTGACCGCCGAAGTGTCAAGCCAGGGGGCAAGGACAATGACGACGATCGAGCCGAACATCATCAGGACACCCAGGAACTTGGCTTCCAGGAACAGGACGTCGAAGGTGATGGCGCGGAGGATTGCGTAGAATGGCAGGAAGTACCATTCGGGCACGATGTGCTCGGGCGTCACGAGCGGGTTTGCCTCGATGTAGTTGTCGGGGTGCCCGAGGAAATTCGGCATGAAGCCCACGAACACGGCAAACACGACCAGGATCACCGCAAGTGCGAACAGGTCCTTGATGACGAAATACGGCCAAAACGGAACCGTGTCCTTACTGGCCACGTCTTTCGATTGCCGCCGGACCTCGACTCCCGTCGGGTTGCTGTTTCCCGTGGTGTGAAACGCCCAGACATGGACGATCACGAGGCCAGCTATCACGAACGGAAGCAAATAGTGCAGGCTGAAAAACCGGGTGAGCGTTGCATTGTCCACAGCTGGTCCGCCGAGCAGCCATTCCTGGATGATCGGGCCTACGCCGGGAATGGCGCCGAAAAGGCCCGTGATCACGGTTGCGCCCCAGAACGACATCTGCCCCCACGGCAGTACGTATCCCATGAAAGCCGTCGCCATCATCGTGAGATAGATCAGCATGCCGATAATCCAGGTTATCTCCCGCGGAGCCTTGTAGGAACCGTAGTAGAGACCCCGAAAGATGTGGGCGTAGACCGCGATGAAGAAGAGCGACGCCCCATTTGCGTGGAGATATCTGAATGCCCATCCTGCATTGACGTTACGCATGATGTGCTCGACTGAATCGAATGCCATGTCCACGTGCGGCGTGTAGTGCATGACCAGAACGACGCCGGTGACGATCTGGAGCACGAGACAGAATGACAGGACGATTCCCCAGATCCACATCCAGTTCAGGTTCTTCGGTGTGGGGATGGTCAGGGTCGCGTGAATGAGCCCGACGATCGGAAGCCTGGCATGGAGCCATTTCTCGATGCGCGACTGCGGTTCATAGGCGTCGTGAGGAATTCCGGCCATGCTCTTGTCCCCTCAACCGAGTTTCAGCGTATTGTCGTCGAGAAACCGGGCGACCGGAATCGGAAGGTTCTCCGGGGCAGGTCCTTTACGGATGCGTCCGGACGTATCGTAATGCGAGCCGTGGCAGGGGCAGAACCATCCACCGAACTCGCCGGCTCCGTCGCCTAGGGGAACGCACCCGAGGTGCGTGCACACGCCCATCATGACAAGCCATTCGCCGCTTTCGTCCAGGGCGCGGTTCGTATCGCTTCCGTCACCCGGGATATTGGCATTCCTGGACTCGTTGTCAGGGAGATCGGCGGGATCAACGTTTCGCGCTGCGCTGACTTCTTCTTCGGTCCTTCGCCGAATGAAGACGGGCTTACCACGCCATTTCACGGTTATCTGGGTGCCGGGATCGACACCTGAAACGTCCACCTCGATCGATGACAACGCCTGAACGTCCGCGCTCGGATTCATCTGGTCGATGAGCGGCCACGTGGCGGCACCAGCTGTTATGGCGCCGGTCGCAGCCGTGGCGACGTAAAGGAAATCCCTGCGGTTGCCGGCGGGTTCATCTGCGTGAGCCACGAACTCCTCCCTTATCCTTCCGTTCAGGCGATCAGCCGGACAGGTTCCGGATACAGTTACCTACCCGGAATCCCGCGGTTACTACACTTGCCCGTTCAAACCGTCCAGACAAACCTTGCAGCGATCTGCCAAAGAAACCTTCACGCGAAACCACTTCGTCAAAGCGAGCCCTGCACCTGCATTTGCCCCGACCTGAGGGCCACCCGTTCCACCAGATTCCGCGTAACCTGTCGATGCTCCAGCGCTGCCAGTTCGCGTGACCGTATCAGCACGAGATGTCCGGTATTTCCTTGCACCGGGCAGCTCGCTCCCGATCAGGCATAAATTGCCTCCATGGTGCCAACGCGGAGCACCGTGCGTGGTTCGGAAGGCCTTGAATGGATCACCACATCCGGGATCGTGCCTTTTGGCCAATCCGTTGATCGTCAAACGGGGTCAGCGGGCTGGGTAGCTGCCATCGACGCTCGTCCGGAGAATTCCGCCTGCCAAGCCGAGAGCCGGCCTCTGGCGGATCGCCAGTCAAGACCCGGGTGTCGAAAGTCCAGATACTCGAGCGCGACTCCGACGCTGATCACCCCCATGTCCAGACGCCCTTCAAGGTGATCCACCCAGTTCGCCTCGATCGCATCAAGCGCACGATTCACCTTTTCTCTCTGGCCGTCGAGCCACGATTCGCAAACCAGGTGCTGAGGACGGCACCGGTGTTCGTAGACCATCAACACCGCGGCATCGAGCACACCATCGGCCATCGCCTCCAACGTCAGGATCCTCCACAGCGCCGCATCATCCGGATAGAGGACTCCGCCAGCTCTTGCATCGAGATACCGTGTTATCACCCGGCTATCGTACAAGGCCCGCCCGTCATCAAGGATCAGGCACGGGATCTTTCCGAGCGGGTTATGCTCCGTGGGCATGTTGCCGGCATCGATCGGGGTTCCGATCGCGTCGATGAGTTCAACGTCCGCCTCCTGACCCGTTTCGATCAGGCAAACCCGGACTTTGCGCACAAACGGCGAAGGGAGCGCAAAGTAGAGCTTCATGCCCGTTCTCCTCTCGGCATCCTCACCTTGACCTGGAATATCGCAGCCGCATCGATTTCGAGCCACCGCCGGAACCCCGTGACACGGTACCGCCTGCACCATCGTCCCGATCCATGAAGCCGGTCGGTGCCGCGGCTCGCCTGAATTCCCGGAGCCGCATTGTCGAGCCGGTCGGCTTCCTCCAGGCAGAATGAATGAGGGCCGATCTTTCGGTATGCGATCCAGGCAGCCCCGGCAAGCACGGCCGCCTTTGTCAATGGAATGGCTGGAATGAACATGTTCCTGCTCCCGTACTGCTGAATTCAACTCCCGGCGTCCGCTGCCGCCACGGTCGCTCCCGTTCCTCCGGCGCCTGGTTCACCCGGGTCATGCCGTCCCGTACCCCGCGCTCCCGAAACTGGTGCGGCGCCGATCTTTCCCTACTGAATGATGTGGGCACTCAATCGGTGTCCGTCAACACCCGTGACTGCCGCCTGAATGATCGTTCCGGGGGCAGCGTCTGCGTCAAGGCGGACTTCAGCAAATCCTCCGGTCCGTCCGGTTCGCGCGCTTTCCATGAGAACGGCCTCGCGTCGGCCGACCTGGGAATCAAGGTACATGCCGATCCTGGACTTTGCGACCTGGCGCAACTGTCGCGCCCTTGAATTGATGACTTTCCCCGTGTTCTGCGGCATTCTTGCTGCAGGCGTGCCCTGACGTGCCGAAAACGGGAAGACGTGCAACCAGGTCAGGCCGCATTCCTCGACCAGTGAAACCGAATTGTCGAACATCCCCTGGTCCTCGGTGGGGAATCCCGCGATGATGTCCGCGCCGAAGACGACGTCCGGTCTGCGGTCGCGGACGTGCGCACAGAAGCGAACGGCATCGTCCCGGCTGTGCCTGCGTTTCATCCGCTTGAGGATCAGGTTGTCTCCCGACTGCAGCGACAAGTGAAGATGCGGCATCAGCCGCGGTTCGGATTCAATCACGTCAAGAAGGACAGAATCGACTTCGACGGAATCCAGGGACGACAGGCGGAGTCTTTGCAGTTCCGGATTCCGGTCCAGAACGTTCTTCACGAGATCGCCAAGGCGCGGTTTGCCGGAAAGGTCCATGCCCCATGCCGTCAGATCGACCCCGGTCAGGACCACCTCGCCATAACCTCGCTCCACCAGGTGGGCGACCTGACTGACGACGAACTCCTCGGGCACTGAGCGGCTGTTTCCCCGCCCGAAAGGGATGATGCAAAACGTGCAACGATGATCGCAACCGTTCTGGATCTGGACATATGCGCGGGACCGTGTTCCGAGACCATCGACCAGACCAACGTCCGTCGACCGGCATTCCATGATGTCTCCGACCTGCACGCGGCTGGTGCCCGGCGAACGTCCGTCATCCTTGCCGATCTCGCGCCAAATTCCCGGCGCCAGTTTTTCGGCGTTTCCCAGGACCTGGTCGACTTCCGGCATCCTCGCATACATGCCCGGGTCCGTCTGGGCCGCGCATCCCGTGACAATCAGCTTGCGGCCGGGATTGTCCCGACGAAGTCTCCGGATACGCTGCCTCGACCGGCGGACGGCCTCGGCCGTCACCGCACAGCTGTTCACGACGATCGCGTTTTCGACGCCTGCATCTTCCGCAAGCCGGGTCATGGCTTCGGTTTCGTAGGCATTCAGCCGGCAGCCGAACGTTTCGAACAGGTTGGCGCCCGTCATTCCAGACTCTCCAGGAGTTCCGGGTCAAGGCGGCCCGAATAGACCTTGTTGGCCGGGCCTTTCATCCAGACTCCGTCGTCACGCCAGTCGATTTCCAGGGAGCCGCCATCCAGTTGAACGCTTACCCTTCGCTCCGTGAGCTTCCTGAGGTGCGCCGCCACGGCGGCCGCGCAGGAGCCGGACCCGCTCGCCGGCGTGACACCTGTACCGCGTTCCCAGAATCGGACCCGTATGGCATTCCTGTTCACGACATGGACGAACTCGACATTCGTTCGCTCCGGAAACAACGGGTGGCATTCGATCTCCGGTCCGCGTTCCTCGGGTCCCGACAACCCGTGCTCATCGACGATGAAAACACAATGGGGATTGCCCATGCTGACGGCCACCGGCGTGCCGTCAATCGGCAGCGCCTCGGGGTCGACATCCCTTGCAAGCGGAATCTCGCTCCAATGCCGCATCGGTCGACCCATGTTCACGGAGTATTCCCCGTCACCGGTCGCATGAACGCTCAGGACTCCCCGGCCGGTTCGAACACGAACGACGTCACTCCCGTTTTCCGCCATCAGCAGCCGCCCGATGCATCGTGTCGCGTTTCCGCATGCATCCGCCGGTGATCCGTCGGCATTCCAGAAATCGACGGCTGCATCGACCGAGCCATCGTGACCATCGTCCCCTTCCGAATCGTCCCGGAGCACGGCCACCTGATCGCACCCGATTCCGAGACGCCGGTCTGCCAACGCCCTGGCCGATCGAGAGCACATGCCGATGACGTTCCCCTGGCCCCTTCGGTCGATCACGACAAAGTCGTTCCCAAGCCCCTGCATCTTGAGAAACGGCAATGCTCCCGGATAGGTTCTCGTCACGGACATTCTCTCGTGCAACCCGTCTGGCCGAGGCTCCCGGACAGCCCTATCCGGCGTCCGTCATCAGACCGACGACCGCGCCATCCGGATCGGCTACGATGGCGATCCGGCCGACGCCCTCGATATCGAAGGGCTCCTGCATCACTGTGCCGCCGGCCCCTGCAACCTTTGCCGCTGCCGCATCGACGTCGTCCACGCTGATGTAGGCCATCCAGTGGCTCGGCATGGCCGGGTTGCCGGTCTTCGACTTGTCCATCATACCCGCCAGCATCCGGTCACCGGACTTCGCGACGGTATAGGTGAAATTCGGCATGGGCACATCGTCATAGGTCCAGCCGCAAACCTCGGCAAAAAACGCCTTGGATTTCTCGACATCTCCCGTGAGCAGTTCGTTCCAGTGGAAAGCGCCGTGATCGGCCATGGGAATCCTCCATCCTCAATTGATCGACGCCGTTTTAATCTCATGACCGCATCCAGTAAACGGCCTTCCGGGCGAGATGTCATCAGCCGCGGTCCGCTGGTCCTCCCCGCCCGTGCCCGAGGGCAGCAAATCGATCTGGGCAAGCAGGGACTCGCGGCGCTCGATCTTGGTCATCGGAAAGGCGAAAAGCCCGGAAGCGGATCGCAGCCACGTGGCAGGCCGGTTCCCGGGATCAATTCTGGATTCATCGAGCATCGACCGTTTGCACCGGTCCTTTCGGTGCCGCCGTCGCGCCCGTCCTCTCCGGGCTCGCTGTCCAGCGACCGTACACGTACACCAATCCTCTCCTCCAGCCGGGCGACGCCCTGCCGGAGCGGCGTCATGGCTTCCGCCGCGTTCGTCATCTTCCCGTCAATCCCGTCGAGCCGGGACAGGGCCCCGGACAGCGCGGGGGTCGTATCGGCCCGTTCGCGGGACAGGTCGCCGGAGTGCTGGAAGATTTCGTCGATCGCCGGAACAATCCGCTCCAGATTTGCCGATGTTTCCCGAAGGACCTCTTCCGTCGCCGCGGTCCGCTCGAGGAGGCCGCCGACCCGTTGGAGATTCTCCCTGAGCAGCGCACTGTCGGCCGGACCCGAAGGGGCATTCCCCATGCGGGTAAGGTGCGGCAGGTTTCCAGGCAATACCGGGCCTGCTGACACGGCCGAACAAAGGTCGCGGTCGAAATTCCGGCTCCCCCCTTTCCCGTCCGAATACCGGTCGGCCAAGGCCAGCTTCATGTATCCATACGGTCCCGAGGAGAAAGGGGAAGATCGTTTGTTTGAGACATTCTAGTTGACATTTCATGAGTGTGTGTGTGTCATGCTGAATCATGCTCTGTTGAAACAACGGGTTAGAGGAGGAGATCATGCAGATCGCGAAGAGGATTCTACCGGTCGCAGCCGCAACCGTACTGGGGCTCACCTTGAGCAACGGCGCAGTCAAGGCAGAAGAGGCAAATGCCTGCATCGGCAATTCGGGCCCGGTGACCGGGCCGGCGGCATTCGGTGGCAAGGCCATTCGAATGGGCGCTGAACTCGCAGTTGAGGACATCAACGCGGCTGGAGGTGTTCTGGGACAGGAATTGGAATTCATCCAGTACGACGACGCTGGCGCACCGCCCAGGGGCGTAGACAACGTGCGTCGTATCGGTTTGTCTGACAACTGCGTGGCCATGATCGGCGGTTACCACTCGACCGTAGCTCTTGCGCAGCGCGATCCAATTCATGAAATCGGCATGCCCTATGTCGGCACCATCGCAGCAAACACGAAAGTGATCGAAAACGGCCGGGACCCGAATTTCATGTTCCGTGTTTCGGCAAAGGATCGCTGGGTCACCAAGTTTCTTGTCGCCGAGGGTATTGAGCGTTCGGCAAACGACAGAATCGGGATCATGTACGAGAATACGGGATGGGGTAAGGGAGCGTATCCGGACCTTCAGAACGCACTTCGGGAACAGGGTCTGGAAGAAGTCGGTGCCGAGACCTTCAATTGGAAAGACACCGACATGACGCCGCAACTCATCCGGTTGCGCGATGCAGGAGCGGAAGTTCTCATCATGTGGGGACTGGACCGCGAAGGAAACCAGATCCTGCGGAGCCTCCAGAAGATCGACTGGTCGCCGGTGGTAATCGGTGCCTGGGGATTTGCCGGCAACCTGGGCGAACTCGCTGGAGAACTTGCCAATTGTGCCCTGATCATGCAGACCTATTCATGGATGGGCGAACTTGAGCCGAAGGCACAGGACCTCTACGCGCGAATGCAGAATCGTTTCGACATTGGGAGCCAGGAAGAGATTCGCATGGGTTCGGGAGTTGCCAATGCCTATGATGCGGTCCACATCATTGCCAAAGCGATCGAGATCGCAGGAAGCTTCGATCGTGCCAAGGTCTACGACGCCCTCTTCGAAGTGCAGCACGAGGGCCTTGTCACGAATTACAGCCCCGCGTTCGAGCGGACCGAAGAACGGCACGACGCAATTCTTCCGGAAGCCTACAAGCTGACAGCCTGGTACGATGGTAAGTTGCTGCCACTCGACCAGACTCCGTGCAACTGACGCAAAGGCGTTGGAATAACAAAACTCTGCCGGCGACAAAGAGTACTGTCGAAGATACTCCTCTTTCGCCGGCAGGGTCTCGAACATGAGTGCTGTTGTCCAATACCTGCTCGCCGGTCTCGGGATTGGCGGTATCTATGCTTTGGTGGCCATCGGTTTCCACGTCATGTGGTCTTCCGCCAAGGCCGTGAATTTCGCGCATGGCGACACGCTGATGCTTGGTGCGGTACTTACGATCGTATTTCTGGACCTCGCCTTGCCAATGTCGGTGGCAATTCTGCTGGCGATCACCGTCAGCATCGTGTTCGGTGTCGTTCTGGAACGAGTCGCCATCCGTCCGTTCGCCACGCAGGCGCAATCCATCGGATGGATGCTCACCACTATCGCCATCGGAATCATGCTGGAGAGCTATGCGACGATCAGCTTCGGAGCGTTTGCGCGCCCACTGCCATCTCCACTCGTGGAGAAACCCGTCACGATTCTCGGGGCGGGTGTGTTTCCACAGGAACTGCTCATTCCCTGCGCGGCAATTCTCATTGTCATTCTCCTGCATGTCTTTCAGCGGCGCACACAACTTGGCCGAGCCATGCGGGCGGTTGCCTTCAATCGTACTGCAGCGGCAATCGTGGGCATAAATGTCAATCAGATTGCCATGATTTCGTTTGGCCTCGCGAGCGCACTCGGTGGTTTGTCGGGCATTCTGGTCGCTCCCGTGATTCAGGCCTCCGCAACCATGGGGCTGCTGCTTGGGATCAAGGGCTTTGCGGTCGCAATCATCGGAGGCATTACGAGCGCTCATGGCGTAGTAATCGCTGGATTGCTGTACGGCGTGATCGAGAAATTTGTTGACGGCTATATCAGTACGGCAGCCCGGGAAGCCGTGGGTTTCAGCATTGTCATCCTTGTACTCATGATCTGGCCTCAGGGATTGTTCGGGCGCAAGGAAATCGTCAAGGTATGATTTGGCTGTTGCGCAACCGAAACTGGGTTTTCGCCTCGGTTGCGGCAATCCTGCTGCTTGCGATGCCCGAGATTGCCGGCAACGAATATGCGTTGCGTTTCTACACGTTGATGCTGATCTACATGATACTCGCGCTTGGCCTCAACGTGCTTGTTGGCTTCACGGGCCTGGTTTCCCTTGGTCAAGCCGGTCTTTACGCGATCGGAGCGTATACGGCAGCCATCCTCGCGACGCGGATTGATTTCGGTTTCGTACCTTGTCTCGTGCTGGGCATGCTGTTCTCTGGCGCCTTTGGCGTGTTGCTTGCCTATCCAACGGTGCGGGTGCGCGGCGTGTACTTGGCGGTCGTCACCATTGCGTTCGGAATAATCGTCGAGAACATCGCCATCGAGTGGGATTCACTGACCGGAAGTTGGGTTGGCATATCCGATGTACCGCAGCCCGGCATTTTCGGATTACCAATCGGTCACCGCACATACTTCTACCTTGTCGGCGGATGTGCGCTGATTGCATTCGCGGTCAACGTGAACATCATGAATTCACGTTTCGGCCGCGCCATGATTGCCACGAGCCAGAGCGAGATCGCGGCGAGTTCACTTGGCATCAATGTCACGGCGGTCCGCACGCTCGCGTTCGTGATTTCCGCCGTTACAGCGGGCGCTGCCGGGGTCTTCTACGTTTTCCTTAACAAGTACATCAGCCCCGACATTTTTTCGTTCGGCGATTCTATCCGCTTCCTGCTGATGGTAATCTTGGGAGGAGCGGGAACCGCCCTAGGTCCGGTCGTCGGAGCCGGCGTTCTGAGCTACTTGCCCGAATTTCTCCAGCAATTCGGGGAATGGCAGGCGTTCGCTTATGGTGCCCTTCTTGCAATTGTCATGTTCTTTCTGCCTCGCGGTATCGTTGGTAGCTTGTCCGATATCCTGCAACGTTTTCTCCCTGTAGCCCCGGCTCAGGCGTTAGCCTCAACAGGCAATCCGCTCGAGGATTTACTGGGAGACGGAAGGAGCGAGAGCGGAATATGTCTTGAGGCCGAGAATGTAAGTTTGCGTTTCGGTGGCCTGAGTGCCCTGGACAAGGTTCAGACACAGGTTGCCACTGGATCGATTCATGGTCTCATTGGTCCGAACGGTGCCGGCAAGTCCACACTTCTCAACGCGGTGTCAGGCATTTACCAGGTGAGCTCCGGGCGAATACTCTTTGAAGGGGAAGACATTACGGCGATGCGGAGCTATCAGCTCGCTCGTCGCGGTTTGGCACGCACGTTCCAGAATACAGAGTTGTTCAAGGAAATGACCGCGCTCGAGAATGTCTGGAACGGTTTCTATTCTCACTACCGCTCCGGCATAGTCTCGGCCATCCTGCGTCTGCCAAACTATCGGACCGACGAGGATCGCTATCGTCAAGCTGCTCTTGCACTGCTGGACTATGTCGGGTTGTCTAGCTTTGCCGAAACCAAGGCCAAGGACTTGCCGTTCGGTTTCCAGCGCAAACTGGAAATTGCCCGGGCGCTCGCCGTAAGTCCAAGGCTGCTCCTGCTGGACGAGCCGGCTGCGGGACTGACGCATGCGGAAGTAGATGACCTGCGCGACCTGATACTGCAGCTCGCTGAGCACGGAATCACCATCGTCGTCGTGGAGCATCACATGGATCTCGTGATGGCGATCTCTTCGCAGATGACGGTTCTTGACTACGGTGAAGTGATCGCAAGGGGCACCGCCGCCGAGGTCCAGGAAAACGCACGGGTTATCGAAGCGTATTTCGGGAATCCTGACATGCTTGACCACGCGGTATCGGTCTCTGCAGACAAGCAAGTCGTGGACGGCGTGTCATGACCGATCAGCAGCAACCGCTGCTGGAGGTCGAACGCCTGAGCGTGACGTACGGCCAAGTGCAGGCTGTCCGCGAGATTTCGCTTCAGGTTCTGCCGGGCGAATTCGTCTCAATTATCGGCAACAATGGTGCCGGCAAGTCGTCGACCCTCAAGGCAATCGCCGGAGTTGTGAAACCGGTCGGCGGCACCATACGGATCCAGGGAACCGAGGTACAGGGTCTGCCGGCCCACCGGATTGTTCGCATGGGCTTGAGCCTGGTACCGGAAGGGCGCCAGGTCTTTGCAGATCAGACGGTTGACGACAATCTGAGGCTTGGTGCCTATTCCCGACGGCGGGACCGGGAAAGTGCTGTCGACGCGGATATCGAGCGCATGGTCGAGCTATTCCCGGTACTGGGCGAACGACGTACACAAGTGGCCGGAAGCCTGTCCGGCGGCGAACAGCAAATGCTGGCACTGGCCCGTGGCCTGCTGTCCCGACCGCGGCTTCTGATGATCGATGAAATGTCACTGGGCCTGGCGCCCCGTGTGCTGGAAACCTTGTTTCCGGTACTGGAACGACTGAATCGCGACGGTCTGGCCATCCTGCTTGTCGAGCAACTTGCAACCATGGCGCTCCGGGTCGCGCACCGGGGCTACGTATTCGAGAATGCCGAGATTTCCATAAGCGGTTCGGCGCGTTCACTCGCTCAAAATCGGCAAGTCATCGAATCCTATCTGGGGCGGAGGGCAGTATGATTGACGTTCGATCTGCTTCCGTACCGGCGGCAAAAAGTGTGGAGTACGGCGCAAGCGATTAATGAAACAAACGCGCCTGGTAAAGGAGGAAAACATGGGACAACGCATCATTGACCTGAGTGTAACCATCGAAGACAACATGCCTGCACACAAGCTGTTTCAGAGTCCGGTCTACCTGACGGCCCTGAACCATGAGAGCACGAAATCTTTCAACCTCGGTGTGCCCGGAGATCCGATGACGTTTCAGACGAACTTTATCGGCATGTTGGACCATGTCGGAACACATGTGGACGGGTTCCGGCACGTAAACCCCAACGGCGCAACCATCGACGAAATGCCGCTTGACCTGTTCATGGGCAAGGCCGTGTGCTTTGACCTGCGACACATACCGGACCTGGGCGATATTGACGCAGCGGAAATGGACAGGGCCGAAGAACAGGCGGGCGTTAAAGTTGACGGACACATTGTCTTGCTCTGTACCGGTTTACACAACCGCCACTATCCGGACCGCAAGGTATGCTGGACCAATCCCGGCCTCACCGTGGATGCGACGCACTGGTTGAATGACCGTGGCTCGAAGATGCATGGGGTCGAAGGTCCATCAACGGACAAGCCGACGGACAATCTCTTCGCGCAACACCGCGCCTGTCGAGATCTCGGCATTTCACACTTCGAATGGCTGATAAACCTCGAAGAGCTCATCGGCGTCGGCGAGTTCCAGTTTTTCGGCGCGCCGCTCAAGTTCAAGGGCGGCTCCGGGTCCCCGGTTCGGGCATTTGCCATAGTCGAAAGTTGATTGATCCGTCGGCGATTCAGGGCGGAAAGCTGCAGAAGAGGATCCTCACATGACCGGAGAACTGCTTTACAAGAGTGCGATCGAATTGCGCGAATTGGTTGTCAGCAAAGCCGTCTCTCCGGTCGAATTGCTGGAACACAGCCTTGCGCGAAGAGACGAAGTGGATCCGGCGCTGAACTGCTTTGTGACAAGGATGGACGACTCGGCGTTTGACTACGCCAAGGCAGCGGAAAGGGCCATAATGGAAGGTGAGGAGCCCGGGTTGCTGCATGGATTGCCGATTTCGATCAAGGACCTGATTGCGGTCGGCGGTGTCCGACTCACCTTCGGCTCGAAGCCGATGGAGAACAACATTGCTGCCGTGGATGCGCCTTCCGTCAGGCAGGCGCGGCGGCAGGGAGCGGTTGTGATCGGCAAGTCGACAACCAGCGAGTTTGGCTGCAAACCCGTTGGCGACAGCCTCGTCTCCGGGATTACGAGGAACCCTTGGAACCTGAAGAAGACGCCGGGCGGATCGAGCTGCGGTGCCGTTGCAAGCGTGGCCACCGGCGTGACTCCTTTCGCACTTGGCACGGATGGGGGAGGATCCGTCCGCATCCCGTGCTCCCTGACGGGTCTTTTCGGCATCAAGGCACATTTTGGCAGGGTTCCGATATTCCCTGTTTCCGCGACGCCGACACTTGCCCATGTTGGCCCAATCGCGCGAACGGTACGGGATGCTGCCCTGCTCCTGTCGGCCGTTTCCGAGTACGACCGGCGCGATCCGTTTGCCGTCGCTGGAGAGATTCCGGACTTTCTTGGGGCCTGCGACCTGCCCGTGCAGGGAATGCGAATCGCATGGAGCCCGACTCTCGGTTACGCCGAGCCGCTGCCGGAAATCGTGGGAATCTGCGAGAAGGCAGTCCGTGTGTTCGAAGAGCTTGGGTGTATTGTCGACGAAGTCGAGACGGTCATGGACGGTGACCCGAGCGACATGTGGATGGCGGAGTTTTACGCCGGCGTCGGTACGCGGTTGAAGGATGTACTGACCAATTCGCCGGACCAGCTCGACCCCGCAGTTGCGGACGTGCTGGATGGCGCGCTCGACCAAACACTGGAAGAGTACTACACGCAGGTCTTCCGGCGCTATGAATTCCGGGAACGACTCCGCCAGTTCCTGGAGAGTTACGATCTCCTTGTCACGCCAACCTTGCCGGTTGCGGCCTTCGATGTCGGACTGAACACTCCTCCGGAACTCCCGGGAGCGAATATTATTTCCTGGGTTGCTTATACCTACCCGTTCAATCTGACCGGAAATCCGGGGGCGTCCTTGCCGGTTGGCTTTACCGGGGACGGCTTGCCCGTTGGCTTGCAGGTCATTTCCAGAGCAATCAGCGAGGTCGACATCTTCCGCGCGGCCGCGGCCTTTGAAGCAGCCCGTCCATGGGCGGATCGAATTCCGCCCATCGTATGAGGAGACCGGGTTACCCCAGCTGAAGACACCTGTTTGCCTGAAAACCGGCCCCGGCGGATTCGTTGCCGAGCCATGATCGGGGTTGCCCGAACTGTCGATCCTTCGACGCAGATGCCTGAATTTTTCGCAGCTGTAATGCCGAGAGCGTAATTTCTTATCCCAAATTGACAGGTTCAGGCGAGGAATTTCACATCAACACCAGTTTCGGTCGGCCCGCCTTTACGCGTAGCCGGACCAATTCGACACACATCTCGGACACCTGCAAACTCGAAGTACGATCGGGAAAGTTGCTTTCGAAGCTCACCCTGGCGTCGGTGTCGTGGTCCGGTTCAAACCGAATCTCCGCGCCGGCGGCCCGAAACCCGCAATTCGCACCGCTACAGCTGACGAAAAATTCGAATACCTGATCAGTCGCCGGGTCACCACGACAGGTCACGTCACGTTCCCTTACCGTATTCAGGCATCAAAACGCTTGCAGCGCCTAAGCCAGCGTCCGACCTATCCAAATCCGGTATCGACAGGGGATTCATCAGTGATTGTCGAGTCTATCGAGATTCGAAACTGAAGTTCGAGTTTCCATAGCTGTGACCGGCGACATGTCCTCTCACTCGCGGGCAACCATTCCTCGGTCGATCGTCGTAGCAGTTGGCCTGCGCTCAACTGTCGCGACAACCTGTGCTTCACGCTCCCAAATGGTCAGAACCTGCCAGCCAGGCTCCCTCCTGACGCGCGTCCCGGACAACATTCGACTCGAGTTTCTCCGTCCAGAAAGCGGCCCGGGACTTGGGGGTGGACGCAAACCGTCATCCCCCGTGCCGATGCCAGAAGCATCCAGGAACGAACACCACCAGTCGGTGTTTCGGGAACACCAGGTCTGGTCGCCCCGGAAGGTCCTTCCCGTGAAGGCGGAACCGCAAACTCGTCCGGTGGGCGGGCCAAGCCCGAAAGGTGCTGGATTTTTTTGACAGGAGTGTGTCCATCTCTCTCCACTGAAGAGGGGTGATCTCCTCCTCGTACTCCTCGTCCCGCTCCTGTCTCAGCGCCTGCATCTGCCGACGCTCGAATTCCGTCACACGGATCAACTTCCACCATTTCGACGCATGGATCATCCCTGGAGCATCGGCTTCGGAACCGGTTTCAAGGAACGAGCAAAACGTCAACGTATGCGCTGATAGACACCACATACCGCCCATCGTTCGTCCTTGATAATCCGAAACATCGCCAATATGTACGTCCGTACGTGGGGCCCGTAGCTCAGGTGGTAGAGCAACTGACTTTTAATCAGTGGGTCACAGGTTCGAATCCTGTCGGGCT
>JAPOVX010000038.1 GCA_026707935.1 Paracoccaceae bacterium | reverse complement strand
CTGCTCCTCGCAGGTGGTCAGCCTCGCGGTGATCCGAGGTCGGGGCAGGTCGGACGGCGCTGCGCCTGACAAAGCGGGGCAGAATGCGTCAACGTGCGCGGCTGTGCGCGCCATGTTCCGATATGAACCCCCCTGCAAAGCTAAACATGTCACGACATGCGACCCCGCTGGGTCGGGTCGCCCGCTGAATGGAACGGCGACGAACTCGAAGCGAAAGAGCGCTACATCCTGCAGTGGCCGAAGATCAGGAAGTGTCGGCACCGGGTCCGTGCCGACACGGGTGCCTGGTCGGTTCCCCGGGGGAACGTCATCTGCGTGCAGGAGGTAGACCGCCGCACCAGTCGGCCGTGGTACCGCGTGCTCGTGATGAAGATGGCGAGGCTGGATCGAAGCGGGCAAATTCCCGGGTGGATCGACAGCCGTGAACTGACGGACCACGGCGTCACGCTTTCGTATTGAGATCGTGTAACCTGTTGATTGGAAGAGCCGAATATCGAATAGACACTTGGCGGGTGGGGCGGGAAACAGTAAGCTGTCTGCGACATCGGGTGACAAACCGAATACGCGCAGCGTGGCCATTGAGGGTGGATATCTGCTGTGTCGACTGAACTCATTGCGATCATCGTGCTCGCCGGCATCGTCGGACCGTTGCAAATCCTGCTATTGGGCTTGCTCTGGAATCTCACTGGCCACATTGGGAAGGTAGAAGGTCTCTTGGAGGGGTTACTGTTGAACAAGAATCGACCGGATTCTTCAAACGCCTGACAAGAACTCCCCCGGCATGCCCGAGAAACGGCCGTCGGAGCCCAGGCGGAGAGGACGTCCCCAAACCCGTGTGATCAAACTCGACGCGACGCCGGAGCAAGCTGCTCGCGCAATCTTCTCAGCTGCAAAGTCTCCAGATCCATCACTTCGGAAGGCTGGGAATCCGCGTCGTTCCGGATCCGCTTGAAACCGGGGTTTGGCCACTTAACCGTATAAACCCCTATCGTTTGGTGAAGTTGGTCACGCCGTTCCGGGAGACGCCGACCGAGAGCTCCGTGTTCAGGCGTCGAATGCCGAAGGTCCAGGCCGCTGCCCGGGGGATCAGCACTGTGTCTCCCATCAAGCCGGAGCCAGAGGGTTACCGGATGTTCACGTAGTACAACATGAACTGGTTGTCCGGGCTCTGCACCAGGTCGACCAGGTCACTTTTTCCCCAGGCCAGGCCCTGCTGGTGAAGCGGGATGTACCCGAACTCGTCGTGCACCAACCGGTAGGCCTCCGCGATCATGGCGTCGCGCGTGACGGGGTCGGTCTCGACAAGAATCTGCTCGGTCAGCGCGTCGACCGCCGGATTACAGTAGTTGCCGAGGTTGAACTTGCCGGCGCCGTCGGCTTCCTGGCAGTGGATCAGGTTGTAGAGCACGTTCCAGCTGTCGAAGCTGCCCGGCGTCCATCCAAGCAGATAGAGACTCGTCTGGTAGGCGGGCCCAAGGACTTTCTTGAAAAAGAGGGCTTTTGGCTGGGCGAGCAGCTTCACCCTGATGCCGATCTTGGCGAGCATCGCACTGACGGCGATGCAGATTCGCTCGTCATTGACGTAACGGTTGTTCGGACAGTCCATGCCGATCTCGAAGCCGTCCGGATATCCAGCCTCCGCCAGCAGCTGTCTTGCCAGCGCAGGATCGAAGGTGTGCCGCGTGAATTCGCCGGAACGCGCGAACAGGGTGGGCGAAATCATGAGGGCGGATGGCGTGGCAAGATTTCGCATGACCTTGCTCCCGATCGCCTCGACATCGACCGCGTGATACAGGGCGGCCCGAACCCGCTTGTCCTTGAACGGATTTTTCCCCCGAACGTCGGATTCCAGCAGTTCGTCACGACCCTGATCGAACCCGAGAAAGATCGTTCTCAGTTCCGGGCCAACGAGCACCGATGTCCCGTCATTTGCCTGCACCCGTCTGATGTCCTGCACGGGCACCGGATAGGCCATGTCGATTTGCCCGGAGAGCAGCGCCGCCACGCGCGTTGCGTCCGAACTGATGGGCGTCATCACCACCTCGGTCAGATTGTGTCTGGGTTGGTCCCACCAGTCCGGATTCGGCTTCAGGACGGTCCTGACGTCGGTCTCCCGCTCCACCACCATGAACGGACCCGTGCCGTTGGTGTGGAAGTTGGCGTAGTTCTCGGTGCCCGCGGTAACGCTCGCTGGCTGCACGGCGTCGTGCTCTTCCGACCACTCCTTGTCCATGATGTACCAAGTGTCCCACTCGGAGTGGAGAATTGGATTGGGCGCCGGGGAAATGAAGTCGACGGTGTGCGTGTCGACCTGGACGACCACGACGTCCGCCGCGATTCGGGTCTTGAGATCGGAGCCCGTGGCGCGGACCCGGTTCGCCGAAAACACCACGTCGTCGGCGTCGAACGCGTTCCCGTTGTGGAATGTCACGTTCTTCCGTAGGTGGAACCGCCAGCGCGTCGGCTCCAGGACTTCCCACCGCTCGGCCAGCGCCGGCTGAATTTCGAGGTCCGGGCCGCGCCGGATCAGACCTTCGTAGACGTTGCCCAGGAAACCCAGCGTGAACGTCTCGTTCAGGACGTAGGGATCCAGCCCCTGGGCGTCCCCCTGGAACGCCCATCGAAGCGTCTTCGCCTCGACGGCGCC
>JAPOVX010000386.1 GCA_026707935.1 Paracoccaceae bacterium | reverse complement strand
TCGGTCGATGATAAGATTCGCATCGCAAGCAAGATGGATGAATTCGGAGTCGACCGTATCGAAGCCGGCATGCCGGCGGTGTCGGCGCAAGATGCCGAGGCCATCGGGGAAATTGCCAGGCTTGGCCTCGACGCCAGGATCTACACGTTCGCCCGGGCGATGAAGGCCGATATCGACATGGCGCTGGAATGCGGCGCGCACGGGGTGATCATCGAAGTGCCGATCGGCTATCCCAAGCTCGTCACCCAGTTTGGCTGGACCTGGGAGGACGTGTTCAGGAAGAGCCGTGACGTGATCAATTATGCAAGGGAATGCGGGTTGCACGCGGTGTTTTTCCCCTATGACACGACGCGGGCGCGCCCCGAAGACCTGACCAGTCTTTGCAAGGCCATCATGAACGAATCACCGCCGGATGCGATCGGTGTCGTTGATACGATGGGCTGCGCGACGCCCGAGGCGATCAAATACATGGTCAAATGGGTCAAGGGCATGACGGGTTTGCCGATCGAGATCCACACCCACAATGATTTCGGCATGGGCGTCGCCACCGAACTGGCCGCCGTCACCGCCGGTGCCGAATGCGTGCATTCCTGCGGCAACGGTCTGGGTGAGCGTACCGGAAATGCGGCGCTGGAAGAGCTGATTCTCGGTCTCGACCTGCTGTATGGCTACGAGACGGGCTACAAGCTCGACAAGCTGCCCGAGTTGGGCGACCTGCTGGCGGAAACGTCGAACGTTCCCATCGCACGCAACAAGCCGGTGCTGGGCCACGGCAACTTCATCCGCGAAAGCGGCATCGGGATCCAGTACGTGATGCACGACCCGCTGGTGATGTTCGGCACCCACCCGGCTTTGACCGGGCGCTCGGGTGAAGTCGTCCTGGGCAAGAAGAGCGGCAAGGCCTCGATCGTCTACAAGATGGAAGAGCTTGGCCTGGGCAAGCTGGACGATACGCAAGCCGGCGAAGTCCTGGCCCGGGTCAAATCCAGGGGTATCGAAAAGCGTGACATGCTGATCGATGACGAATTCCGTGCCATCGTCGACGCCGTGCGTGCCAGGGACGCCGCCTGAAGACGCCGCGGAACCGGCCAGGCAGTGACGCGTGTCGCGCCGGTCTTCTTTTGGCGTCCAGCCGGTCAGGATCCGTAAAGACAGCGCACGAGCGGCGTCGGAAGACCAATCGCACGGGAATTCAGCGACACGCCCATGACATGGCCGCCAATGGCAAATCACAGGAGTCCTCTGATGGCACGAGAATTCCGCCGGATCGTGACCGGGCATGATGAAAACGGCAGGGCCGTCGTGGTCAGCGACGCGGTCGCGACGCAATTCCTGGAACGCCCGAGCAGGCCCGGTGTCCGGTTGACCAATTTCTGGATCGAACGCGGCAGCCCCGCCGAATACGACGGCCCGACAGAAACCTGCACCGGGGACTTCGTCCTTCATCCGCCGCCCCTGGGAAGCACGTTTCGCTGCGTCGAGTTTCTTCCCGAAGACCCCGAGGTGATGAAAACGCTCGACGGCAAGGCGGCCTTTGGAGAGATGGGAGCGAGCGCCAATATCGTCGAAGGCGCCAGGCATCCGTTCATGCATCGGACCGACTCGCTGGACTACGCAATCGTGTTGAGCGGAGAGATCTGGATGATGATGGACGACAGGGAGGATGACCTGCTGTTGAAAGCGGGCGACGTCGTGATTCAACGAGGGACCAACCATGCCTGGTCAAATCGTGGCACGGAAACATGCGTCATCGCGTTTGTTCTTGTCGATGGTGTTGCCCAACGTGATGCGCCGGAAGAGAGGCGCAAAGGCATCCACAGGTAAAGTCGGACGCGGTCAATCCACTCGCCGTCGGCTATGTCGATCGACACACCGTGCAGCACGTGCACAGATCCGTAGCTCTTGAATATGTCCCTGGTCCTGACGTGACTCACGACCTGCGACGATCCGGAATTGGAAAATCCGCCAGCGGGCGGAACTACTTGGTGACGACCGGCGAGGCCGTCGGTTTCGGCCGCATCCGTGACAGCGGATTACCGAAAATCAAGCTGTCGGGGCCGATGGCGTCGACTGAATTGACTCCGCAAAGTCCCATCGTCTTGTCGAGATCATTGCCGATGATTTCGAGGACGCGAGCGACGCCGCGCTCCCCCAAGGCGCCAAGGCCGTATAGCATCGAACGACCGACATAGGTTCCCTTTGCGCCCAACGCGATCGCCTTGAAGACGTCTTGACCCGACTGAATTCCACCGTCGAATTGGACCTCGACCCGGTCGCCCACGGCCGCGACCACTTCCGGCAGAGCCGAGATCGACGAGATCGCGCCATCGAGTTGCCGGCCGCCATGATTTGAGACCACGATCGCGTCGGCACCGCATTCGACGGCGCGCTCGGCGTCGGCGTTGTCAAGGATCCCCTTAACGATCAGCTTGCCCTTCCAGCGCTCGCGAATGAACCGCACGCCGGACCAATCCATGCTCGGATCGAACTGGCTGTCCGTCCAGCGCGCGAGCCCGTCCAGATCGTCGAGGCCGTCGACATGCCCGACGAGGGTTCCGAAGCGGCGCCGACGCGTGAGCAGCATTTGCGCGCACCACCGCGGTTTGGTGAGCATGCCGGCAAGATTCCTGACGGTCGGGCGGGGGGGCGAGGTCAGACCGTTTCGTGCGTCCTTGTGCCGATGGCCGGAAAGCGGCAGGTCGAGGGTGAGCACCAGTGCAGAGCACTCCACCGCCGCGGCCCGGTCGAGGAGGTCGTTGACGAACTGCCTGTCGCGCATGACGTAAAGCTGAAACCAGAAGGGCTGCTCGACATTGTCCGCGAGATCCTCCAGGCCGCAGATCGCGACGGTGGATAGTGTGTAGGGCACACCAAACTTCTGCGCCGCGCGCGCGGCCAGTATTTCACCGTCGGCATGAACCATCCCGGTCAGACCGGTAGGGGCGATGGCGACCGGCATGGCGACCGGTTGGCCCAACATGGTTGACACGGTCGTCCGATGCGAAACGTCAATGGCGACGCGCTGACGAAGGTGCAGCAACCCGAAATCTTGCCGGTTCTCACGCAAGGTCTGTTCCGTCCACGAGCCGCCGTCGACGTAATCGAAGAACATCCGGGGGACCCGCCGCGCGGCCAACCGCCTGAGATCGTCGACGCAGGTTATCGCGGTCACGTCGAATCACCATCCGCGCGCGGCCGCCCCGCAACTTTCGCTCCCCTCGCTACGTCGTGCCGGCTAACTTCGATGGCATAGCGTGTCCTCCAGCTTTGGCCGGCTTCAAATTCGTGCGCCGTGGCAAAGCCACGTCGCCGGAGCGGGTTGGTTACGCTCACCGCTACGTCGGTTCCCAAATCGAACGGTGCGGCGATCGGTTCGATGCCGATCGCCCGGAACCGCCCGTTCCAGGGGTATGCCTTGCGTCCGTGATTTGAGATCCACAGCATGCAGCCAGGAAACGCGCCCGGATCCCATCGCAGCCGGACGGTATATCCTTCGTCGGGAACAAACAGTTCGGCGACACCACCGGCGCCGGTTACCAATACGAGTTCCTCGGTCGGGAAGTCGAGTGGATGGAGCCCGAGATCGACAGGCGACCCTTCGATGCGGGGCACTGCATCGAATGGTACCGCCCACCGACCCGGCTCGAACCTTGAAACGCCTGGTTCGGCCTGCACCGGATAGGTGTGCACTTCCGGCTGTCCCGCGAAACTCAGTTTGGCGGAATGAGGAGCATCGGGCAGACGGAACGTGGGATGCAGGCCAATCGGCAACTGCACCTTGTCCCGGACGTCAACCGTCAGTTCGAACTCTATTCTGGGCGCGTCGGGTATGCCGCGCACGATCCGGGATACGCGGCGGACGGGATGGTTCTCCGGATATTCCAGCACAAGTTCGACCGATCCCGCGTCCTGGCCCGCCATTCGCCAGACCGCATTGGACGAGTACCCGTGAAAGTGGGCCCCGTAGCCGTGGGTCGAGGGCGGGCCCTCAAGCCAGTCCGAGGGCAGGTTGCCTGGCGGATCGGGCATGCCGAACGGCACGCAGACCCATTCTCCGCGCAGCCGTTTGAGGAGTGGGGGAAGCGCGTCGAATTCAGGCCCGGTGTCGTTGGACCAGGGCGCCACCGCAAAGGGCTGCACCGGCGCGGCGGTGCCGAGGTCGAACCGCGCCGGGCCGAGCATGGCGCCAGTCTTCAGAATAGACGCTTCGCCACGATTCCAAGTGAGACGCCATTCGGGATCTGCGGTCATCACGCCGCAGCGCCCTGTTCGCGCAGGGCGAAAAGATTTGGGTTCCGTCCGCGGCAGCCCGCAGACATGAAGAACAGGCCACCGGCCTTGGGGCTTTTTGCGTAGTCGGCGCTGGTGAAATTGACTGTCGCCGAAGTGATCGCCAGACGATCAAGACCTTCCCCGCAGAACGTGGCACTGGATGGGCGGCGCACGGGCATCTCAATCCTTTCCTTGACAGTCCCGTCCGGCGCGAGGCGAATCAGCGCCCAACCATCCCACATCGCGCACCAGATGTTGCCCTCGGCATCGACGGACATACCGTCGGGAACCCCCAGGTAGGCAGAAGGGGTGAATATCGGCCTCCTGTTGCACGCTCGACCGGCCTCCGCGTCGAAGTCCAGCGCATAGGTGATGCCCGCGGCGGAATCGTTGATGTACATGGTCGCCTGGTCGAGCGACCAACCGATGCCATTAGGCAGCTGGTACTCGCCGAAAGGTTCTACCGAGCCATCGGGATCGATCCGAAGCAGTTCGCCACCGCTGAAACCCTTCGGATCGAAGTAGTCGTCCAGCATCGTGCCGATCCACAGCCTACCCCGTGCATCGACCTCGCCATCATTGAAGCGTTTGCGTGACCTGCCGTCACTCAGGTCCGACAGAACCTCAGTTTCGCCGGTTGCCAATTCGAGGAGATGAACCACCAGCCCTGACGCCACCACCAGGATGCCCGGATCGTCAGTCAGAGCGACGCAGCCAACACGTTCGGCAAAGGCCCATTGGCCGGTTTGTTCGCCGGTCGCCAGGTGAAAACGGAAGACCTGGCCGCGGCGAATGTCGACCCAGAATAGCTCACCCGTGCGCGCGTCCCAGACGGGACCCTCTCCTAAAATGGCGTTGGCCTGCTGCAAGCATTCAACTGTTCCGGTGGATATGTCCATCAAGCAAAACCTCATGAATTATTTGTCAGGTGACCGAACCTATGATATGCAACTAATTCCAGTTGTGTCAACAACCACAGTATGCTTGAATTCTGCGGATTTGCGGTCGTTCACGCGGGTGGTTGGCTGACAGCCTATGCGCTGGATGATCGCAGAACAGCAAGGGAACGCGATGACCGATGCATTTTCGAACAAGGTCGCCGTAGTGACAGGATCTAGCGGGATCGGGCTTGGATGCGCCTTGAAACTCGCCAGTCTGGGCGCGCGGGTGCATTTATGCGGCATCGACATCGAGTTGAACGAAAAGGCCAAGCAGCAGGCCGACGGCCTGCCCGTCAGCGTCCATCACGTCGACGTCGGCGACGAGGCCGAAGTCCGGTTGTTTGCGGAGGCCGTGGGAACCGAGCACTCCGACGTACATGTGCTGCTGAATGCCGCCGCCATTCAGCCTTACGGAACAATCGAGACCACCGAACCGGCCGACTGGGACCGGGTCATGCAAACCAACCTGCGGTCGTGCTATTTGACATCGCACTTCTTCTACCCGTTGATGAAGGGCCGTTCCGACGCTTCGATCATTCACGTCGCTTCGGTACAGGGCCACTGCAATCAGCAGAACGTACTGGCCTATGCGACGACCAAGGGTGCCATCCACGCGTTGACGCGAGCGATGGCGGTCGATTGCGCAGCGGACGGGGTCCGAGTCAATTCGATCTCGCCGGGATCGATCCGTACGCCGCTTTTGGAGTTTGCCGCACGCGAGTTGACACCCGCGGGCGGGAACATGGAGGAAACGTTGAAAGGATTCGGCTCTTCGCATCCTATAGGCCGTGTCGGCACGATCGACGAGGTTGCCGACCTCGTGGCGTTCCTGGCCGGCAGCCAGTCCGGGTTCTGCACTGGCAGCGACTATGCGATCGACGGCGGGCTGAGAGCGCAAGTGGGGGTTTGATGAATATGAAATTGGATCGATATGCCGAGTGCTGCCATGCGTAGCCCCGCTCAGGTCGAACCGGTCACCAAGTTCTCCCGGCAGGGACTGCCTTCGCAGGTCGCCAGCTACATTCGCGACCGGATCGTCCAGGGCAAGCTGAACCCCGGCGACCGGCTTCCCACGGAGCGTGAGATGGCTAGCCAGCACGGCGTCAGCCGGGCAGTCATCCGCGAAGCCGTCGCCAAACTGATCCAACAGGGACTGGTGATATCCAGGCAGGGCGCCGGCGCCTTCGTTGCGACCCCCGACAATTCGACGACGCTGGTGCTCGACCCGCAAAACCTCGCGCAACCAAAGGATTTCCGGCAACTGTACGAGTTGCGCCTCGTACTCGAAAGCGGCGCCGCGGAACTCGCTGCACGCAATTGCGATGCGGACGATGTCGAGGCAATCGGCGACGCCATCGCGAACATGGCGCTGATCGAGGATTCGCATACCGTCTGGGTTGAGCGCGATATCGCGTTTCACAGGTCGGTGGCGGCGGCGACCAAGAACGCGTTCATCGCGTTATTCATTTCCTTCGTCGGCCAGAGGCTGCAGGAGAGCATCTTCGTGGCGCTCAAGAAGCTCGACTTCAACACCATGAAGGAGATCTCGATCAGGGAGCACCAGGCGATCTTTGACGCGATCAAGGCTCGCGATCCGGGCGGCGCCGGCGAAGCCATGCGCGCGCACCTGCAGAATTCTTCTCGAAGGCTCGGCCTCTAGCGGGCGGCACTTATCCCGACGTGCGAATCAGTAATTGATCGCCCCGGCGGTCATTCCCGAGATGAACTGGCGCTGCAAAAGCAGGAACAGCGCTACGGGCACGATGCTGACCAACACTGACCCGGCGGCCAGACCCGTATAGTCCAATATCTGATCGGTCTGCAGCTGACGCAGACCCTGGTTGACGACGCCGATTCCTTCGGTCTTGACCAGGGTCTCGGCGACGATGAATTCGTGGAAGACGTTGACCACCGTCAACACCGCAACGGCGCCGATGCCCGGTGTCGCCAATGGGAAAACAATCCTCCACAGGATGCCGAAGCGAGAGCAATCGTCGATCAGCGCCGCCTCTTCGAGTTCGGAGGGCAGCGCCAGGATGTACGCACGCATCAGCCACACCGCCAAAGGCAGGTTCGAGGCCGAATAGACGATAACCAGGGTCACCGGGTTGTTAATCATGCGAAAATAGCTGAACACTTGGTATATCGCGACCAGATTAACCAGACCGGGAATGGTCAGTGAGAACATGAACATGAACAGCAGCGATGCCCGACCGAGAAAGGTGAATCGCGCCAAAGCGTAGCCGGTAACAAAACCCAGGGGCAGCACGATCACGCACACGGCCAGCGCGATGATGGTGTTGCTGATCGTGTAGGATACAAGCGATCCATGATCTATGGCGCGTCCGAAGTTCTCGAAGGTAAACGCCGTGAAATCAATCGAACCCGACAAGACCAGGTGCTCGGGCTGGAACGATTTCAAGACGATCCAGCACGTCGGCAGCAGAAAGACAATCAGCACGATTGCCCATGTGAACACGGTCGCGAAATCGATCCGCCTGGGACGGAGGGCAGCTTCGGCGGTCAATTTCGCGCTCCGTATCCACGCTGCAGCCAGATGAAGCCAAGCATGGCCACCACGTTCGCGACGGACATCAAAATGGCGATCGTCGAGCCGTAGCCGATATGGAAGTACTGGAAAGAGTGCTGATACATGTGCAGAGCGACCGTGGTCGTCGCGTCGATGGGCCCACCGCCGGTCAGGGCGATGATGATCGTGACGAGATTGAAATTGCCGATCATGAGCAGGATCGACACCACCAGCAGTGACGGGCTGACGAGCGGAAAAGTGATCAGCCAGGTCTGTTGCCATCCGCTGGCGCCGTCGATCCGAGCCGCCTCGTAGAGCGACTCGTCGATTGCCTGCAGGCTGGCCAGCACGATAACCATGGCAAAGCCGATGCTACGCCACGTCTCGACCATGATCAGCGCGAACATGGCGCCTTTGGTGGTGGTCAGTGGCCCCCCGGTCACCGCGCCGAGCGGCGCGTCGGGCATCAGAAGGATCATCCAGAACACGCCGGTGGCCAACTCGCTGATCACCCAGGGAACCACGATCATGGCGCGGACAATGCCCTGCCCTTGGAACTTGCGGTTGACCGCAACAGCCAGCAAAAAGCCGATCATTGCGGAGAGCACCGTGACGCTCAGCACGAACACGACGGAGCGCGCCCAAGATCTGGTCAGTTCCTCATCGAAGAACGCCCGGACATAGTTGTTGAACCCGATAAAGGATATGCCGCGTCTGGCTACGTCCCAGTCGGTGAGGCTGATGATGCCGGTGAAAATCAGGCTCAGGATGGTGAAGCTACCAACAAGAACCGCAGCTGGAGCGACCAACAGGTAGGGGAACGGATCGCCCGGTCTTTTGTCGATCGGCAGCCGGTCAGCCGCGGCCACAGTTGCCGCGGCCACTACGCCCATCTCACTTCAAAGACGCGAGGCGAAAGCGCAGGCATTTCGGCATCGAACCTGACTTTGCCGTCGACGATCGTGACACCCTCGCCGGCTGGCTTGGCGCCGGCCGGAAAACCCAAATCGCCAAAGTCGAATTCCTGAGACAAGGCGCCATCTCTCGAAGTCATGTTAAAGCCAACAAACACCGCTGACTTGCGCTCGTCTAGCAAATGGCCGTGGAGCATCAGGTCGACGCCGACGAAGCGCCCCTCGGCGAAGAACGGCTTCAGCCGCATGTAGGTCTTCACCGCGTCGACATGGCTGTCCCAAGTCGCATCGCCCGGCTTGAGCCCGCCAATACCCAGATGTCTGCAAGTCGAAGCGTACCACCAGAACGCCAGACAGTTGTCGTTGTCAAACCGCAGATTGATGTGCAGATAGACCGGAATGTCGTAGGCGAGATTGTACTCATACGTCGACAATGCCTTGCCCGAGAGCAGGTCCGTGAACGGGTTCCACATATACTCGAAACCCCAATGCTCGTCGAAGCTCGGCACATCGACGCCGTGCTCGTAGTAGAGCGGCAGATAGTCCTGCGCACCGCTGCGGAGCCGGTCATGCGCCTCGATCAGCAAGTCGGGATACTTCTGCTTGACCCGCTTCATCACCTCGACAATGCCGCGCGAATGCTCCTCGATAGTCATCGGCACGCTGTGGCCGTGAGTTGGGTCGTAGCAGGGCACGCAGGTTGCGTGCGCTCGGGCAATGTCGGCGCCGGTGCCCTCGATCCCGTGTTCGTATTCGGTGAAGTCGAACATGAAGAAGGTCACGCCGTCGCCAGCAAGTTTGAGGAGCCGCTCGGTCTTGTGGTCCTGTCAAGCCTTCGAGCCGCCGCAGATATGCCCTCCCGTATAGAACCGGCTGTCCCACATCGCGATTTCGCCGTCAGGGCCCCGGCGATAGATTTCCGGGTGTTCCTCGGCGGAGCGTGTGTGCATCATCAAATGCAGCGACAGGCTCAGGCCGTACTCATCGCGTAACCTGGAGACGAACTCCGGCAGGGGTCCGAGTCGCGCTTCGTCCCAGATTGTAGCGCCCTCGAATATGTCCCAGACAGGATCGAGGTAGAACGCCTCGACGCCCATTTGCTTCGCGAAATCGGCTTCCCGCCAGAGATCTGGCAGTTCCTGCAACGGCGCATTGTTGCCACCGCGCCAGCCCAGGTTGAAGAGCTCGTTCCAGTGCACGGGCGGGTTGAAGCCCTTGGGCACCACATGCCCCTTGTCGCGCAGGTAGGCACCGTAAGCCCGGTGGCCGTCTTCCCAGCCGCCCTCGAACGGCAGGATGGACGTGGTGCCGAACCGGAAGATGCGGTTGGCGCCATCGATCGCGACCGGCATGCCCGGCGCCGGCAAATCGGAAATAGGCATCGGACGCTGCGACGCCTTCGGACAGCCCGTCCATCACCTCCAGATCGGGGCGCGTATAGAACTCGCCATCGGCCAGCGAAAATTCGATGTGGTCCTGGGTGTATTTCGCGAAGCAAAACCCGATCTCGCCGTTCTGCCAGCTCCAGGCTTCGGACTGGCGGTTGGGCAGGTTGTTTCCTTCCCTACGGGCTGGCATGAGGTCGGCGGCCGAGTAATCTTCCACAAGGAAGTCCTTCGCCTGACCCCGGCGGCGGCGGAACGGCACGGCGCCGAGCCGGAACTCATCCATACTGTCGACCCAAGCCGCCGCGCGCGCGTCGAACAGGCGCTTGCGAAATCCGAACCGGTAGTTCGAAACGACGTGCCGGTCATGCCCGTAGCGGTGGTTCAGGGAAATCTGTTCGTCGAACCGATCCTTGTCGGCGAACAGAACGAAACTGTGTTCGAGCACGACATCGGTTGGCCCGTTGCGGCCGAAATCGAAACGCCCGACCAGCTTCAACATCGCGGTTCCCGATGCGTCGTCTTCGTCGACGCTCCATTCGATCAACCTTGCCCCGGACGAGGAGGCCGGTCCGCCGTTGAACCCGGTCCTGCTTTCCGCGGCCGAAGCCAGATCGATCTCGTAGCAGTAGTTTTCGTTGGCTACTTCATGGCCCGTCCCGATATGGATGAGGCGCCGGGGATTGACGTACGGCCCGAGGTCCGCTTCCAACTTCCAGATCCTGTTCTGGAAGGTCAGGACATCAAAACCTCTTTCCGATCGCGCCAGTTCTGCTGACGCGATCGGACCTGTGCGGGAGGTTGCCAATTTCACGTCTTACGTAACCTGTGAGTTGTATCTCGACTCCGCGGCGGACAGTGCGTCCTCGGCGGATCGCTGTCCAGTGAGGAAGCGCTGGAACGCCGTCTGCATCTGATCGAACAGCAATCCAGAGTCGGCGGCGGCCGGCATGCCACGTCCCGCTTCGGCCGCATAAGCCGCCTGGAAGCGCCAAGCGTCGTCCTTGGCCCGAACCTGCGGGGAATCAAGCACACTGGGGCGCGTTGGCAGCCGGCCCTCGGTGTGTTCGACAACGATGGCCTGGCTCTCCGCGCTTGTCACGTGCAGAGCGAACTCGGCGGCCAGTTCCCGCTGGGCGTCGTCGATGCCAGTGCGGGCCGGAAGTTCGAAGCCCCAGAAGCCCAAAAGCGTCGCATCCGGCGCATCCGCGTTGGGGCGCGGTGTGCGGAAGTAACCGATGCTGTCGCCGTGTCCCGCAGCCACCGCGCGCCACCAGTCCCACGCGCCGTTCTTGGACACCGCAACCTTGTGGCTGAGGATCTGGTCGGCGTAGGCGCCGCCGTCGAAAATCGCGATCAGGTCAGGACTCGACACCTGCTCCTCGTTCATGAGGCGGTTGTAGAAGCCGAACACCTCGTGCATCTCCGGCGTGTTGAGAACCGCGCGTCCGTCGGCATCGAGCACGTCGCCGCCCAGCATCCAAAGCTGCGACAACAGCGACTGCGTTGGCGTATGCACCGAGTTGCCGGCCCAGAAACTGTACGGATTTTCAGCGCCCGTCGACTTGATTGCCTTCAACTGCTCGACGAACTCGTCCCAAGTAGAAGCGGGATCGGAAAGCCCGGCCGCCGCGAAATCCGACTTCCAGTACAACTCGTGACGGCAGTCGGTCGTCCAGGGTGCGCCGTAGATGGCGCCGTCATACGACGCGACGCCGCGCAACAGGTGCTGGTTATAGTCGTCCCACTGGTCGCTGAACTGGTCCATTGGTAACAGAAAGCCGCCACGCACTAACTTGGGGATGTTGAGGTCGTTGACCTGTACCACATCCGATTCGGTACCGCTTTGAGACGCGAGAATGACGGCAGGCGTCACCTGGTCCCAGGCCACTTCCTCGAACTGGACTTCAACGTCCGGATGCCTTTCCTTCCAGTTCTGCGCAATGCCCCAGATGGCTCGCTTGAATGTTCCGTCGCCGCTTTCGGGCTCGCTTGCGGCATGCCACCCATCCGCGAAATGGTGCGGCTCGATCGTCAGTACCTTCAGGGAGCGCCCGCCTTACTGGGCCGCCGCGCTGCGAATTCCGAAAGCACTCGGGGCGGCCAAAGCTGCAGCTGCACCTTTGAGAACTGTGCGCCGGTTCAGCTTGGACCGGTTGTGGGAAATCCGTTAACTGGCATTTCATCTATCTCCTATCATGGTTGGCCTGGTGGTCGGCTGACATGGTCACCTGTCCAATTTATCACTTTGCCTATCGGAGTCAACATTTGTTTGGCCAGAGAACGCGAGGAATTGACGGCGCGCCGCCGAAGCCTTTCAGCGCAACCGCACTGCCCGCGTTTGGGGTTCAGTGTTCGGTGATGCAGACCAGTTCGTGGCCAACACGAACCCAAGTGCCGGTCAGCAGCCCGGGGATGGGTGGCGGAGGAGAATTCGACGCGCTGAAGCTGTCTGTCGTCTGAAACAGCGTGAAGGAATTGCCGTTGGACGCGTGTTCGGCGATCTCGTTTTGGCAGGCGGTTTGGCGTTCCACGCTGTTTATGCGCCCAAGCCGCGTGACCTGCGTTGGTTTCGGGCGCTCGCCGATCACGATATTTGCCGTCGCACTACCTGCGCGCCTTCACCGAATCCGAGTACGGAATCGCCAAGAGCAGGCGCGTTCGGGTCACAGACGTCGCCGGCGAAACCAAAACCCGCCCATCGCTGCTTCAGGAAGGAGAAGAACTCCCGCCTGTGTCGTATCAACCTGTCCGGGCAACGGAATGGGCTGTCGTCGGCGATCACCCGGTCCAGATCGTGCAGCACTATCTGCTCGCGACAATGGCGAAACCACGATGCCCGTGGTTCAGGGGTGCACTCCTCGGATCCACTTCCCGATTTCGTTGTCGACCACTCCCCGATGGCGAATGCCGGGTCAGATAGGTGACGACCCGACAAATGTGTTCCGTCGACCCCCTGTACCCGTCACGGCACGTCCAGCGCAGCGGGATGGTGTCGCGGCTGAGGATTTGTTCCGAAGCCCAGGTCGCAGGGACGCGATGCGCCTGGCAGGGGTCATTGTCGAGATTCTGTTCGGGATCGGTCTCACTGGTTTTGAACGGACGAATTCTGCGATGCGTTGTCACGTCAGCGTTTTTGCCGATTTCCAGTTGCCGTCCCGCCGGCGGCCGGGATCCGGGGTTGCGATCGGGTGCCCACGCCGGGCAGTGCCTGCCACAACCGGGAGGCATTTCCAAATGTCGAATGCCGATGGCCGTCGGGTCCCCTGATCCCGGGCTCTGTTCGGCTGGGTCCAGCCCGGGATCCGAAGCGCACGGGTCTACGCCCCATGGCACCGGCCCCGTCATGGTTCGGGGTTTCGGACATGCCGGGCAGCCAGTGGCGCCGTGAGGGTCACGAGAAAGTACCGGAGCAGGTGGTGCGAGATGACGAAGGCAAGGTCCGCCCCCGCAATGATTCCGATGATCACCATTTCACCCTGCCCACCCGGCAGGAAAGCCAGAAGGGCTTCAAGGGGCGCGGCCAGGCCCAGTGACACCACCAGGAGCACGGCGCTGCCGCTAATCACCGTCAGGACCACGCTGTAGGCCGCGCCCGCCGCGACGTCGGTTCGCAGTTCGCGAAGGGTCACCCCGGCGTATTTGACGCCGACGGAGAGACCGATCACGAATTGCATGGCCCAGATCATCTCGGCTGGCGGTCGCCCCGTGATGACGCCCGAAAGGCTGAGGCCGGCGGTCAGCAACAGCGGGCCGATGATCGACGCTCCGAACAAGCGGATCCGCTCGGCGACCCACCAACCGACCGGCCCCGCCAGAAGCATGATGACTGTCTCCCAGGGATCGATCGGCGGACCGGCAACAGCGGGTGGTCGTGTCAGGTCCAGCCCCCAGAATAGATCGAGGAAAAAGGGGGCGGCCGAGACAATGAGCATGACCCGGGTGGCATGAATGAGCGACAGGGTGCGCATGTTTCCTCCGGCCGCCTCGCCAAAGGTGAGCATCTCCTGTAGACCTCCCGGCATCGCCGAAAAATAGGCGGTCGCCCTGTCATAACGGAAAACGCAACGGAGCAGGGGATAGCCGACTGCGGCGATCAGGCAGGTATAGACCGCCATGAGCGCCAGTGACGGCGCCAGCGCCGGCAACCCCAAGATGACGGCGGGCGTCACCGAGGCACCAACGGTCACGGCAAGATAGGTCCGAAAGAGATCCGAGACGATGCCGTAGCTCTCCATCCTGACCTGCAGTAACGCCGCGACAAGGCAGGCGAAGAGAGATCCAAGAAGCAGGGGAACCGGAAAGTCGAGAACAGCCGCAATCGCCGCACCGGCAGCTGCATATCCCGTGGTCACCGCCCGGCGGCGCCAGATGGTGCGCACGCGCCGGTAACGCGCTGACAATCCCGAACTCACAAGATCTGCCCTGCGGACAGTGCCACGGCCCGCGTTCGACCGGCCGCCAGCGCTGCCTGCGACTTCCGGCCCTGTTCGCGGATGTCCAGTGCCGCATTTGGCGTCGCTCGCAATTCCTGGATTCCGGTCGTCAGGGGATCGACGCGGTCCGGCTCGCTGTCCATCCCTCCGTCAGCCGCCAGCAGCTGCGACGCCAACGGCCCGGCCTCCGTCGCAGACAGGCCGGCAATCATGCGCGCGATACTCCAGAACACGGGCCCGATCCGTCCCGGCTACCGGGAATAGCGGGCCCGGTTCCGCGGGGAGCGGTCGGTCGTGGCGATTTCGTCGCGGAAGCGTCCTCCGGGTGCAGCGGTCAAAAGACCGTCGGCTCGCAAGGCCGCGAGTTTTGCCGTCAACTGCTCCGGGAAACCCGGTTCGCAGCTGGTTGCCGGATCCCGATCACCGCCCGATTCCAGGCTGACCGGGACCTCGGCAGCGTCCTGTAACAGGGCGAAGGTTCTCGTCAGGCGCCGCCGGTCACAGCCCCCGCCGCGCTCGCCGATCGCATCGATCAGCGGCGCCAGCACGGCCGCGCTCCGCATCTTGCTCATCGTCCTGTATGGTCTCCCGACTTTGGGTGGTCGACCCCACCAGCCACCATCCGAAACCCGGATATCGGATACTTCGCCCGGGATCGAACGCTGGCCGCCGGGCCCATCCCGGGACGAGACATTGATACCGGCCCATCCGAATACCCTTCCTGCAGGGCGGGGTGCAAGGGATTGATCGACCGTATCGGGAATTCGTCCCTGGTTTCGCCGTTCAATTGGTCGTGGTGCTTTGGCAAAACCCGATTCCGGCGGTTTCAGAGAGAGTGCCACCGACCGGGCAAATGCCCGACGCTGTCAGTAACTCCCCAACAACCCAACGGGGGTCCCGCCCTATCACTTTGTCACACTGACCTCCGGGTTCTGGTCTCCTTTTCGGTCTTTCCTGTCCCATTCTTCCTTGGCCTTGATGGCGATGACTGCAAGAGACAGGAACCTCACGCCTTCCCAGAGCTTCTGAGTGCCGGGTAACGGCTGGCGCTTCGAGGGATGAAAGCCCGCCAGGCCGCCCGTCAGCACGACGAAGCCCGCGATGGTCATCTCCGGCGGTCCCCGGGGGACCTTGAAACCATGGCGGGACCCAACAGCACAGAGCGCCCAGATGTCGTCCTCGGTGACGTGGCAATTGGCTGGTTCGTCCGGCCTCTCGCGCGCAAGAAGCGAAAGATCCCACACCCTGAAAGCGGTGATGGCGTCGAAGGCGAGACACTTGCGCAGGTCGTCGGCCTCGTCGAGGCGGCGATCCTCGATGCGGGTGCCGACCTTCAGCGCATGGAAGAACCGCTCGATCCGCCAGCGCAGTTCGTATCAGTGCGGTGGGCCGGCGCGCAGCAGAAGCGGGTGGGAATGACAGGTCGGCAGGCTATCGAAAGTCGGCCAGCGAGATCTTGGTGAGGGCCGGGTGCGGCCCGGAGTCGACTTCTGCCGCCCTGTGTATGAGCGTCTTGATGGCAGATCGGAGGAAGCTCTCTTCCTCGGGTGTATGGGGCGCGGCGTGGCCGACAGCCTTCCGGGCATAGTCCCTGCCCTCGTTGGTGCTCAGGTCGGCAATACAACGCAGAATCCTTTTCGAGATGCCGAAGTGCGCGGCGGCGTCGCGGCCGCCAGCCATCTGCTCCAGCTTGGTCAGGCAGAAGTACGCCATGGCAGGGAGCGGCTCTCCGCCTCCCGGATGGCGGAGGTAGTGCTGGTACATGCTGTCGACGTCTGGACTGCGCTTGATGGCAGCTGTTGTTTTTCGGGGAAGGTTGGCGAGGATTTCCTGATTTGTTTCGTCCGGCTTGGGACGGTTCTTCCCACGTTTTGTTGACCTGACTGGAATCCTTCCGGACCGTTACTGTTTCGGCCCGGTGTCGGGTTCGGGATTGTTTTTCTGCCTTTGGAGGATTTCATTCCAGTCTTTGCCGTCTGGGCGCATGCGCCGGACCGCGGGGTTTTGCGCCTGGAGCATTGCGGCGGCCAGGTCTCCGGCCTGGTCGGCGTCATATCCGCAGAAGATAGTCTCGAGCGGGAATGTGTTGGTCCATTCCGGCATTGTGGCGGTGGCTCCGGCGGTGGAGATGACGATGTCGACCTGCGTCCTGTCGGCGAGGGTCCATGCCGAGAGGGCGTCGATGGCCCCCTCGACGAGGAGTGCGGTTCCGGGTGCTGCCTTTCGCGCGAGCCAGAAGCTGCCGTCGGCTTTGCGGCTTCCCGGCGCCATGGCCCTGAAGGGCCGACCGGGGTGGGTGCCGACCAGTTCGGCGCCGGTTTTCCTGCGCTTCCGGTCCTGGCAGGTGAAGACGGCATTGGCGCGGTTGTCGGCACCGAGAATGCCGACACGCCTGCAGTGCTCGACCAGCCCTGGCTCGAGCCCGCGGTTCTGGCACAGGTAGCGGTGCACCTGCGCCCATGCCCGGTCTTCGGAGAGGATCGGGGTTCGGTCTCCGGTGCATGGGTTGCGGGATGTGAAGCCTTCGAGAAGCTGAAGAGCCTGGAGGAAGCTGCATCCCTCGGCCTGGATGACCAGGTCGATTGCACCGCCGCCACCGCGGCCCGTGATATGGTCGAAGTATTTCGTCCCGTTGATGCTGATCACGGATCCCGGGCGTTTCCAGCGGGCCCTGTCGGCGGGGTCCTTCCGGTACCCGAGCCCGGCGGCGACGACCGTCAGCGGGATTGCCCGGACCGCGTCGGCCCGCGCCCTGCGGTTGCTCACAGCAAGATTTCGTCGGCGGCCCGGTTGACGTGACTGTCGGTGACGGTGCGCGCCCTGTCGGCGGCGGCGGCGATCAGCGCATGATGGGCGATGCGGTTGATCTGCCGCGGGATGCGGTTGCTTGCCAGTGCCACCGCCTCGATTGCCGCCGGCTCGAAGACCGGCACATCGGCGCCGGCCAGGCGCATCCGATGTTCGATGTAGGCGCCGACCTCGTCGTGGCGGAGCGCGGGAATGTGGCAGTTGACGATGATTCTCTGGGCCAGCGGTTCGTGCACCGCCATCCTGAGCCGGTTGCGCAACTCGGTGAGGCCGACCAGCAGCAGGCAGAGCCGGTTGCTGGAATCCATCCGGTAGTTGGTGAGCATCTTGAACTCGGCGAGAACATCGTTGCCGAGATGGTGCGCTTCGTCGAAGACCAGCACCGGCAGCTTCCCGGCCTCGGCGACGAGGCGGCTCATCTCCGCGCGGATCGCCCGGCAGACCGCGGCGCGGGACTGGCTCTCCGCCAGGCCGAAGGCGGTTGCGATGGCGTTGTAGGTGTCGCGGACATTCCCGGTCGAGAAGGCGACGTAGCGAACCTGGTGGAGGCCCTCGTGCAGGGTGTCGAGCACCTGTCGGCAGAGCGCGGTCTTGCCGACGCCGGATTCGCCGGTGAGCAGGCCGATGCCGCGCAACTCGATGAGATGGCCGATACGGGCGCGTGCCTCGGCCTGTGTCTCGGTGTCGAGAAGCTCGTCGGATTTGAGCGTCTTCTCGAAGGGATAATTCCTGAGCCCGAAGTGTGACAGGTACATGGTCAGTCCTCCTTCTTTCTGTTGCGGACAAGCGCCCGGAAGGTCACGGTCGGTTGTCCGGCGGGGCGCTTGATCCGGGCATTGGCGTACAGGTCGAGCAGACGCGCGAAGCCGCGCGGCTTGCCCTCGTGCACCACCTTGATCGGGCGGTCCGGCGGGGCGGCCGGGTCGTAGCGGAGCGTGACCTTCGCGCCGTTCATCCCCGCCTCGACCTCGTAGATGCGGCCCTCGAGGCTGACGGTTCGGGCCCTGGAGACCCGCCGGATCGCTTCGAACAGGAACATGTCGTCGAGATCGACGCCGGGGTCGGGCCGGCGGACCCTGCCGCAGGTGAGAGCCCACTGGTCGAGAGGGGTGCGTTGCCCGTCGAGGCCGCGGTGAACCGCCATGTGGTATTCGCCCTCCACCCAGGCGCGGAACCGTCGGTTGAGGGTCTCCAGGTCGGGAATGTCCTGCGGGTCGAGCGGGGCGAGGAATTGCCCGCGTACCGTTCTGAACCAGCGTTCTATCTTTCCCCGCCCCGCGGGATGGTATGGCCGTGCATGCAGCAGCGAGATGCCCAGTCGCCCACAGACCATCATCAATTGCCGGGAGCGGAAGTTCGCACCGTTGTCGCAAAACAGTCTCTCGGGGCATCCACGCCGCAGGATCGCCTCCTTCAGCACGGCCAGGTAGTCGGCCGCGGTCTCGCCGAGGGCGAAATGCGCATACGGGACAACCCGGGTCGCGTCGTCGAGCAGGGCAATCAGGTAGGTCTTTCTCTTCCGGCCCCGCGTGTCCCTGACCTTCGGGCCGTGCATGACGTCCGACTGCCAGAGCTGGCCGGCCGCCTCGGTGGCGAAGCGGCGCAGGTCCCCGGACGGTGCGTCCGCGCGGCGCTTCATCAGCCCCTCCCGGGTGAACAGCCGATGGAGCGTCGAGGGGGCGATGACGACATCGTCGGGGACGGTGCCCGTGGCCCGCGCCCGCACGATGACCTGCCGGACGCTGAGGTCCATGTTCTCCCGGCGGATCGCCAGCAGGGTCTCGACAACATCGCCCGGCATGTGCCGAAGCAGGCCGCGGTCCTTGCGGCGCTTCGGCATCAGCCCGTCGAAACCTGCCTTGCGGTAGGCGCGGATCCAGCTCCGCAACGTCGTCGCCGCAACCGTGCGCCGGCTTGACCCCGGAATGGTCACCTCCCGTTGCGATTGCCGCTTCAGGTAGGGCGCCACCTCCTCCGCTGGAAGGTGCAGGGCCTCCGAGATCATGCCAAAGCGAAACAGGGCGACGTCCTTCCGGTAGTCGGTGATGGTGTCTCTCATGGTGATTCTCTCCGTCGTCCCGGGCTTCGGTGCCCCGATGGCGTCATCTGCCGCGTTCAGCGGCCCCGAAACAGGGTTCGAATAGTGTTGGAGGCCCGGTCGGGGATTTCCCACCCGTCCCGGGAGGCTGGAATCCGACCGGAGGCGGCAGGAACTGCAGCTGGGCCGTCATCTCCCGGCGCAGGTCAACCAGCA
>JAPOVX010000391.1 GCA_026707935.1 Paracoccaceae bacterium | reverse complement strand
GTGGTGGTAGGTGATGCCGTAGTAACCGAAACGGTTCACGAGACCGTACATCTTTCCGTCGACATAGCACGGCGGCCAGTTTGCAATGATCTCGAAGTAGTCATCCAGAGGATAGTCGCCCGGATCGAGTTCAAGCAGCAGGCCGTCCCGCGCCGCCCGCGGCACATAGGCACTTGTCGGCGTGATGATGTCGAACGTCCCTGCCGGAGAGGAGCCGACGAGGGCAACCATTTCCTCGTCCGATCCGTCGTGAATCTTGAGATTGACCTTGATTCCGGTGTTTTCCTGGAACGCGTCGAGCATTCCGGGTTCTTCGTATCCCCCGAACGCGAGTACGTTCACTTCGCCTGCCTGCGCGGAGGCGCGGCCGGGCAGCAGCCAGGGCGCGGCCAGTGCCGTGCTGCCGAGCGCGATCCCTTTGCCGGCAGTGTCGAGGACTTTCCGGCGTGTCCATCGCCTGGCGCCCGGAGTGTTGAGTTTCGTGCGGTCGGACATGTCTGGTTCCTCCTTTCCGATTGGAATTCTGGCGTCTGCGGTGCGGCGCCGGTTTCGCGAATTGTATTTTGTCTACAATTTCAACGTGAAAATGGGGGATTCCGGGACACCTGTCAAGAACAATAGATTATGGACACTCCCGATCCTCCGGAATCCAGCACCGGCTTCTGACCGCTTCTCCCGGCGCATGTTGACGACCATCGTCACTGGTACCTATACGAAAGCCCTGCGGGCAGGCCACCGGGGTTGCCCGGGATCGGAACACGCCCTTGGCGTTTTCATACCAGTGTACGGGATTTGACCACTTTCACGTCGGGGGGCTTCGTGCCGAACAGAGAGCTGGCAGTAACACCGATGATGGCCCAGTATCACCAGATCAAGGCCGAACATCCGGGGGCCCTGCTGTTCTATCGCATGGGCGATTTCTACGAGATGTTCTTCGACGACGCCGTTGCCGCGTCCGAAGCCCTGGATATCGCGCTCACCCAGCGCGGAATGCATCGCGGTCAGGCTGTCCCGATGTGCGGCGTGCCGTACCACTCCGCTGACGGTTACCTTCAGACCCTTGTCCGCAAGGGGTTTCGCATCGCCATCTGCGAACAGCTCGAAAGCCCGGCCGACGCGAAGGCACGCGGACACAAGGCAGTAGTGAAACGCGGCGTGACGCGCCTTGTCAGCCCCGGCACGGTGACGGAAGACAATCTCCTTGATGCCAGGAAGCACAGTTTCCTCGGCGCGTTTTCCGAAATCAGGGGGAACTCGGCCATCGCCTGGACCGACATTACCACCGGCGACTTCATGGTCCAGAACTGTCCTCACGTGATGATTTCTCCACTGCTGGCGGAATTGTCCCTCCAAGAAATCCTGATCTCGGATTCACTCGATGAATCCCTTGACGAGATCTTCCGTGAGGCCGGATCGACCGTCACCGTCCTGCCCAGGGCCTGCTTCGACAGTTCGCTGGCCAGGGACCGTCTCCTGAAACTCTACGAGATCGGGTCCCTCGACGCTTTCGGCCAGTTCGGCAAACCGGAAATCTCCGCGATGGGCGCCGTCGCCGATTACCTGGAAATGACCCAGAAGGGCCAGCGACCGAATCTCCTCCCCCCGGTCATCAAGGACAGGAGCAAGGTCCTGCAGATCGACACGGCAACCCGGCGCAACCTGGAGTTGACGGCAAGCCTGGAGGGCGAACGCGCCGGGTCGTTGCTGGGGACGATCGACCGGACCATTACCGGAGCGGGAGCCCGGCTTCTCGAACGCCGGCTTGCCAGTCCTTCCACGGAACTTCCGGTCATCGAGAGCCGTCTCGATTCAATCGCATTTCTGAAGGAAACTCCGGAGTTGACGGAGTCATGCAGGAAGATCCTGCGATCGGTTCCCGACATGGCGCGCGCATTGGGCCGGCTGGCCCTGGGACACGGAGGGCCGCGCGACCTCGCCGCCATACGCGACGGACTGGAGCATGCGCGCGAAATTGCGGCCACGTTCAACAGCAACGCTCATCGCGGCCAACGGCCGGAGGAACTCGACGACGCGGTCGCCGCGCTGGTCGGCTGCGACGATCATCCTTGTGAACTGCTCGCGGCTCTCGTCGACAATCCACCGGTCCTCTCCCGTGACGGCGGATTCATCGCGCCTGCCTACGACACGGAGCTCGACCGGACCAGGGACCTTCGTGACGAGAGCAGAAAGGTCATTGCCAAACTGCAGGCGGAATACCGCGAGTCGTCCGGCATCGCGTCACTCAAGATCCGCCATAACAACGTGCTTGGATACTTTGTCGAAACCCACTCGCGCCATTCGGGACGAATGTTCTCCGAAGAACTCGCCGCCACGTTCATCCACCGCCAGACAATGGCCAATTCGCTGCGGTTCACCACGGTGGTGTTGTCGAAGCTCGAAGCCGATATCCTGTCTGCAGCGGCACGGGCAGTCGAGATCGAGCTCGCGATACTTGACCGTCTGACGGAACAGGTGCTCGCGATGTCGAGCCCGATTGGCGCCGCGGCCGCGGCAGTCGCGACCATAGACGTCACCGCGGCCCTTTCCGATCTTGCCTGCGGTGAAAACTGGTCACGTCCGGCGGTTTTCGAAGACCGCCGGTTTCACATCGAGGCTGGCCGTCATCCGGTCGTTGAAGCCGCCCTCCAGGATAACGGAAGCAGTTCATTCGTCGCAAACGACTGTACATTGTCTGTCGACGACAACGGCCAACCCCTGATCTGGCTGCTCACGGGGCCGAACATGGCCGGCAAGTCCACGTTTCTCAGGCAGAACGCCTTGATCCTGTTGCTCGCGCAGGCCGGGAGTTTTGTCCCCGCCCGGAAGGCCGAGATCGGGATTGCGTCCCAGTTGTTTTCGCGGGTCGGGGCGGCCGACGACCTGGCGCGCGGCCGGTCGACCTTCATGGTCGAGATGGTCGAGACGGCGGCGATCCTTAATCGGGCCGATGCCAATGCTTTCGTGATCCTCGACGAGATCGGCCGGGGGACCGCAACATTCGACGGCTTGTCGATCGCCTGGGCAACGCTCGAATACCTGCATGATGTTTCCGGCTGCCGCACAATTTTCGCCACCCACTACCACGAGTTGACCCTGCTGTCCGGAATGCTCGCGAACATGGTCAATGCCACGGTTGCCGTGCAGGAGTGGCAGGGAGAAATCCGCTTCCTTTACGAGGTGAACCCTGGTGTAGCCGACCGTTCATACGGCGTCCAGGTCGCCAGGCTTGCAGGCCTGCCGGCCACCGTGATCGAAAGAGCCGGGGAGGTGCTCGACACGCTCGAAAAAGGGGAAAACCGGACCGGCGGAAAGGTCGACAAACTTCTCGACGGCCTGCCGCTCTTCGAACACCGTCCTTCGGCACCCCTCCGACCGAAACAGGACGCGTCACCGGTGCTGGCCAGGCTGAGGGACATTCACCCTGACGACCTGTCCCCGCGAGACGCCCTGGATGCGCTTTACGAACTCAAATCCCTGATCAAGGGCAGATGAAGACCGGCAGCCCTGAGACCGGTCGGTTCATTCGTCTTCCCCGTTCGGGGCGGGAGGCGGTCCGGCCGACACACCGACCTGAGCTGCGCGGAGCAGCCGATCGCCAATACTGAAGCCTGTCTCGATGACTGTCATGATGCTCCCGGCCGGCACTTCGGGGTGCGGCGCATTGAACATGGCCTCGTGGCGTTTCGGATCGAACCTGTCACCGATTTCCGGATCGACCCGAACAATGCCGTTCCTGGAGAATGCCGCGACCAGTTCCTTCAGTGTCAGCTCGACTCCCTCGATCAGCGCATGTGCTGCCTCGCGCTGGTCGTCGTCGACCGACGACAACGCGCGATTCAGGTTGTCATGGACCGAAAGAAGGTCCCGCGCCAACCGGCGCCCCCCGTAGGCTTCCGCGTCTCGACGATCCCTCTCCGCCCGCTTGCGGGTGTTCTCGAGTTCGGCCACCGCGCGGATCCAGCGATCCCGAAATTCGGCGGTCTCGGCCTGGACCCTGGCAAGTTCGTCTTCAACGGGAACCTCGGCGCCGTCCTCACCGGTTTCATCCCCGGACTCGTCCTCCTCCTTTTTTTCGGCGGCCGCGTCGGCGGCACCATCGTCAAGGGATTCCGGTTTTGCGTCCGTCGATTCGACTTCGTCCGGCCCTGCACGCGTGTCAACCTGCTCGTCCTGGCCTGCCCCTGGCTCCGGCGCATCCTGCTGGCCGCCAACCTGGTTCGGCGCCTCGCCTTCTGCCGTGCCCGTTGTTTCAGTCTTTGTCGTCATGCATGCCCGTCCTCTACCGACATCGACACAGCAGCTATCCCCTTTCCGACACCAGCCGGCCAATGAGTTGAGCCGTGTAATCGACGATCGGCACGATCCGTCCATAGTTCAAACGCGTCGGTCCGATCACGCCAACTGCACCGACGATCCTGTGTTCGGAATTGATATAGGGCGAAATCACCAAAGATGAACCCGAAAGCGAAAATAGTTTGTTCTCCGACCCGATGAAGATCCTGACCCCTGATCCCTGTTCCGCAAGTTCCAGCAGTTCGACGATTTCCTTTTTTCTCTCGAGGTCGTCGAACAGCGTTCGGATCCGTTCGAGGTCTTCTTCCCTGACGGTCTCGTCCAGCAGGTTTGACCGTCCGCGAACGATCAGTCGCGATTCGGGCGAACTTCCTTCCGCCCAAGTGGCGAGACCTTTCTCGATCAACAGTTCCGACAGGTCATCGATTTCCTGTTTTCGTTTCGGAATCTCTTCCTTGACGGCCGCCACAAGGTCCGCGACCGTCTGACCGCTGCAAATGGAATTCAGGAAATTGGCTGCCTCCCTCATCGAAGACGGCGTCAAGCCGAGCGGTGGGCGGAAAACCCGGTTTTCCACTTTCCCGTCGGCAGTAACGAGAACCGCCAGTGCCCGGTCCGAGGACAGCGAGACGAATTCGATGTGCTTCACGGGCGCGTCCGACTTGGGAACCAGGACGATGCTCGCCGCCCTGGTCAGGTGGGACAGCAGTGATCCCGCCGACTCGAGCATCGCGGCCCGGTCCCTGGCCTCGCCTTCGAGCGAATGTTCAATGCGCGCCAGTTCGTGCTTTTCGAGGTCCTCGACCTCCAGGATCCCGTCGACGAACATGCGAAGGCCCAGTTCGGTCGGAACCCGGCCGGCCGAAACGTGAGGACTCTCGAGAAGACCCAGAAACTCCAGGTCCTGCATGACGTTCCGGATCGTGGCGGCGGAAATGCTCTCGGAAATACTGCGCGCCAGTGTCCGGGAGCCGACGGGTTCACCCTGGTCCAGGTAGGTCTCGACGAGGGCGCGGAAGACATCCTGTCCCCTGGTATCGAGCATGTCGAACGTTGTGATCGGAGAATGAACCACGACAGTCGGTACTTCTGGTCTGATGACACGGAACGCCGACCGAAACTAGTGCTGGCGCGCGCTTCGGTCAATTGGCTTGCATGACCCTTGGCTGGCCAGTATTCGATCCCGACCCGTTGGGTGCGCCGTTCTGCGCGGCATGTTCATTCCGGCAAGGATCAACCGAGGACACGAGACATGAGACATTCCGGACGCGGGCCGAGCGAATTGAGAGAGGTTTCGATCGAACCCAATGTCAGCCTGCACGCAGAAGGCTCCTGCATGATTCGGTTTGGAAACACGCACGTCCTGTGCACTGCCAGTCTTGAAGACCGGGTCCCGCCGTTCATCAGGAACACGGGCCTGGGATGGGTGACTGCCGAGTACGGCATGCTTCCGAGGGCCACCGACAGGAGGAACCGACGCGAGGCCACCGCGGGCCGGCCATCGGGAAGAACTGCCGAAATCCAGCGCCTGATCGGCCGTTCCCTCAGGGCCTGCATCGACCGGGTCCGGCTCGGCGAACGCCAGCTGACCATAGACTGTGACGTCATTCAGGCAGACGGCGGCACGCGCTGTGCGTCCGTCACCGGCGGTTGGGTCGCGCTCAGGCTGGCCATCGAACATATGCTGTCTTCGGGCACTATCCGGGAAAATCCGGTCACGGATCATGTCGCCGCGGTGAGTTGCGGCATCGTATACGGCCAACCGGTCCTGGATCTCGACTACGCCGAGGACAGCGAGGCCGAAACCGACGCGAATTTCGTGTTGACGGGTTCCGGAAACATGGTCGAAATCCAGTGCACGGCAGAGGCCGCTCCGTTTTCCCGGCAGCAACTGGATTCGATGCTGGCTCTCGCCACAAAGGGAATCAAGGAGCTGGTTGAATTGCAGAAATCAGCCCTGCGCTGACCGGCCCGATGCGGCAGCTGACCGAAAAATCCGTCGTCCTCGCGACCCACAATTCGGGCAAGCTGCAGGAATTCAGGGAATTGCTGGCGCCCTTCGGCAGGCTGGTGATCCCTGCCCGGGAATTCGGTCTCGACGAGCCGGCCGAAACCGAAGCGTCCTTCGCCGGGAACGCGCGGATCAAGGCGGCTCACGCGGCGCGGTCGACGGGGGTTCCGTCGCTCGCAGACGACAGCGGAATCGAGGTCGATGCCCTTGCCGGCCAGCCGGGGATTCACACTGCCGACTGGGCTGAAACGCCCGGGGGAAGGGATTTCAGAATCATGATGGACAGGACCTGGCGCATGCTGGAAGACGCCGGCGCCCCGGAGCCCTGGAGCGCGCGATTCAGGTGTTCTCTTTGCATCGCTTGGCCGGACGGGCACGACACCAGTTTCGAGGGATCGGTCGCCGGGCGTTTCGTATGGCCGATGCGCGGCGGGAACGGCTTTGGTTTCGACCCCATCTTTCAGCCCGACGGGCACAACCTGACCTTCGGAGAAATGGATCCGGGCCAAAAACAGGGCATGAGCCCCAGGACGGCAGCCTTTGCGAAGTTCGTCGACACGTGCCTCCGTGACGCCTGACAGGCGCGGTGCCGATGCCCTGAGGGACGCGGGTTTCGGCGTCTATGTTCATTGGCCGTACTGCGAGTCCATCTGCCCGTACTGCGACTTCAACGTCCACCTTTACAGGTCGGTCGACGAGAGCACCTGGACCAAGGCTTTCCGCTCGGAAATCAGTCATCACGCGAGGCTGCTTCCGGGGCGGAACGTGGACTCCATATTCTTCGGCGGGGGAACCCCGAGCCTGATGAGTCCCGAAATAGTCCACGCCGTCATTTCCGACGTGGCCAATGCGTGGACGGTAACCCCCCGAACCGAAATCACCCTGGAGGCCAATCCGACGTCCGTGGAGGCCGGTCGCTTTTCCGGGTATTCGGAAGCCGGGGTCAACCGGATTTCGATCGGAGTTCAATCGCTGGTCGACCCGGACCTGAAAAGGCTCGGGCGCAGGCACACTGCCGCCATGGCCCGACAGGCGATCGATATCGCACGGCAACACTTTCCGTCCGTCAGTATCGACATGATCTATGCGCGCCAGCACCAGAGCGTCGAGTCATGGGCCGGCGAACTCCGGGACGCCCTGTGTTCCGGGGTCGACCACCTTTCGCTCTACCAGTTGACCATCAAGCCGGGAACGCGTTTCGGCTCCCTGGCCAAGCGGGGAAAACTGCGGGGACTACCCGGAGAGGACCTGGAGGCCGACTTGCTGGAGGTCACCGACGAACTCTGCTCGCGGTCCGGGTTTCCCGGATACGAGACCTCGAGTTATGCACGGCCCGGGTACGCGTCCGTGCACAACCTGATCTACTGGCGGTACGGCGAATTCGCCGGGATCGGACCCGGCGCCGATGGTCGAATCGTCTACAACGGGAGCGCGCGCAGAACACATGCAATTTCCGGGCCCGCGGACTGGCTTCGGTCAACCGAAACGACAGGGACGGGTGTTCGCCTCGTGGAATCCCTGCCTCCGGACGTCCTTTGCCAAGAGTACCTCATTGCCTCTCTTCGTCTCCGGGAAGGGGCGGACCTTGATCGCTATACGGCAATTGCGGACCGAGAGAACGCCATTCCCGAATACCAGGGTCTCGTCACCGACGGATTCCTTGACGTCGACGGACGGCGGTTGCGCGCGACACAAACTGGTCGCCCGCTTCTCGATTCGGTCCTGCGCGAACTCTGCCCCGCTTCCCCGTTGCCAGGCCCCATGGGCCGCGAGCGCGCGTCGCCGGGTTTGCGCGGCGACGAGTCGTTACCAGGGACATGTTCAGCTGAGCGGAACAGCTGCTGAACGCGCGTCGAATCCTCAGAGCGCCGCAGCAACCCAGTGGAGACAGCTTTCGATCGAAAAGACCGGCAGCCCTGTCGCTTCGCGGACCTGCCGGGCGTAGGGAGGCATGTTGGTGCATTCGAAGAGGATCGCGCCCAGGTCGTGGCGATTCTCGACGAAGGAAACCGCCGCATCCACCACGTCCTGACCCGCTTGTTCAACATCCAGCTCGCTGTCGTCGTCGAGGAGTGCGCGCTGAAACTCGCAGCCCGTACCGACACCCCAGATCGGAGTTCCTTCCGGCACCCCGACTGCATCGAGATGAGCATCGGTGAGCGTCTCCCGGCAAATGGTCAGGATCCCGACACGGCGCCCCGGCGGCAACATGGCCTGGATCGGCACCGCCTGCATCATGGCCGAAGTGACGACCGGCACATCCAGCACCTCCGACATTTCCATCTGGAAAAGGGACAGAAACCCGCAATTCGTCGTGATGACCTCGACTCCGTCATCGACCAGTTCCCGGCCCGCTTCGATGAACGCCGGAAGCAGCCCCTCGGCGGACCGGCGAACAACGTGATCCGGCGATGCTCCGCGGACAACCTTGTATCTTACCGGAAACGGCCATGTCCTCGCATTGCCCATGTCACCCGGAATCCTTGGGAAACGGGCATCGAGCATAAGGATGCCGATCGGAGCTCCGTAGACAGCCTTTCCCCCCTTGATCATCGTCATCGATTTCTCCTTAAGCAGGGCATTCCAAGCCTGAATCCCGCATTGCTTCGCCCGCAATGAAGGGGCTCGGGATCCTTCGTGTTTGGGGGCTGAAAGGGTGCAGGGCAACAGGAAATACGGCACGGAACTGCTTGTCGGTCTGCTGAAGGGCTGCGGCGCCGGGTGGACTAACGGTCTTCGTGGAGACACAAGCCTGCAGTTCCATGACGCGCTTGCCTTCCTTGCCCGCCGGGGACATCTCCTAGGGCCGGATTCGTGTTGATAGGCACGTGGATTCGGTTAGATTCGCCGCCGAAACGAGGAGGCCATGATCGAGAAGCTCGGCTTCAGGGGCGTCGGGCCATTCGGAGATTCCCATGCACGTTGCTGTCATAGGCGCCGGTATCGTCGGCGTCTCTACCGCCATTTGGCTGCAGCGCGAGGGCCATCAGGTCACGCTGATCGACCGGGTCGGACCGGCCGCCGGAACATCCCACGGGAATGCTGGCGTTCTCGCCGCCGGATCGGTCGTGCCGATTCCTGTTCCAGGGCTGATTCCGAAGATCCCCGGGCTGCTATTGGACCGGGATCAACCGCTGTTCCTGCGCTGGTCGTATCTTCCCCGTTTGCTTCCCTTCCTCCTGTCCTATCTGGCAAACGGTCGCCACGCTCCGGTAGAACGGATTTCCGCCTCCCTGGCTGAACTGCTGCGGGACAGCCCCGATCAGCATCTCGCGCTTGCGGCGGGAACCGGGTCCGAGCGTTTCGTCAAGAAAGGCGACTATCTCTACGCCTATACCAACCGCCGTGCTTTTGAATCGGACAGGTCTGGGTGGGACCTTAGGCGAAGACATGGATTTCGCATCGAGGAAATGGATGAAGACCGCCTCGCTGACTACGATCCTGCCCTTGCCGGACGATTCGGTTTTGCCGTTCGTTGCCTTGATCACGGATTCATCACCGACCCGGGCGAATACGTGGGCGCCCTCGCCAGGCACGTCGAGGAGAACGGGGGCGAAATCAGAATTACCGAGGTGCATCATGTCACCGAGGACGCGGTGGTGGAAACCTCCGATGGAGAGATTTCGGCTGACCGTGCCATCGTTACGGCCGGTATCTGGTCGAAACGCCTGGTCGCGGGGCTGGGGCTGAAAGTTCCGATTGAATCGGAGCGAGGTTACCACGTGGAATTCCACAGCCCGTCAATCCGTTTACGTGCCCCCGTCATGGTGGCATCGCTCAAGGCCGTTCTAACTCCGATGGAAAACCGGTTGCGTTGCGCTGGACTGGTCGAATTCGGCGGCCTCGAGGCGCCACCTTCTTCTGCTCCGATCGACCTGATCACGCGCGGCGTCCAGCGGCTCTTTCCGGACCTCACCTATGACCGGCTCCAGACCTGGATGGGCCACCGGCCGTCCACCACGGACTCGCTGCCGGTCATTGGGGCTATCAGCAGCAATGGACGTGTTCTTGCCGGCTTCGGTCATCAGCACGTCGGCCTGACGGCGGGACCGAGGACAGGGAAATGGCTCTCGGGAATCGTGTCGGGTAACACACCGAATGAAGATCTGTCGGCCTTCTCGCCGGCACGGTTCCGTTAAACCGGTACTCCGGAGTGTCTGAGCCGGAATTCTCCAACGTGCCGCCTTCGGGTTCAGAAGCAACGAACTGGCCACGTTCAACCAGGGGTTCCTTACGAACTTCATCCAAGTCCCTGTGCCGCTGTTTCTTTCCGGCCCCGGAGTCCGGCCGCGGCGCACATCGTCGTCGTTTTCACACATCCCGATGGTCCGAGGGAGGCTGTCGAAGGCCACCGAACGACCATAGGCGAGTGCCGGCGCCGGAAATATGTTGTGTTGACCCCGCTCAGCAGGATCGAGGGACATGTGCCGGCTGAAATGCGGCCCATCCAGTCGGCGGAACGGTCGCGTTCGAGCAACCCCTTGAGAAAGACCGCCCGTTGCCGGAAATCGGCAGGTGAACGTCTGGATCGACAGTGACGCCGGGTTCGACAACCTTCGGGCATGCGAGTGGCGCGTGCGCACGGGCTGGAAATCGTTGGCTTGTCGCTGGTCTTCGGAAACCCGTCAATGTCGCGTGCTTCCAGAAACGCGAACGCCGAGTCGGTGGTGTTCGGCTGGAATTATCCGATCTTCGAAGGCATCGTGTTCTTTTTCCAACGAGGCGGTACTTTACATTCATTCTGCCGGTCTGGCGGGGCTGAAGCCATAGCAAGAGATCACTCCATCCAGCCCGAATATCATGTGCAATGACCAGCCAGCGGCACGAGAGGACGTCCTGTTCCAGACCTGCCAAGACCGCCTGTGAAACGCACAGGAACGCAAAACGGATTTTCCACACCTTTCAGCCGTCCGGAGGCCGTTCCGCCCTGTATTTGCACGGCGTGCTCAGGGACTGGCTTGCGGTCGTCAAAACCAGCAATGGTAACGTGCATTACCGAGACCGCCGTGCGCGGATCCCGGCCGTCGGCCGGCCAGCCTGACGTTCTTGAAATTTTTCCCGTGTATTTTCGATGGGCTGTTTTGCGTGACCCTGAGTGACTCTGAGACGCTCCGTTGTGGCGGTGACCGCTACCCTATTTCGTCAAAAGACCGGCCAAAAAATAACAAAGATTTCTAATTTTTACTGTTCAGGTTACTGCGAGTCTGACAATTTGGTATCGAGAGCTGCATGAACATTTCCCTGACAAATGAACTGGAAAACTTTGTAAGGGCGCAAGTCGCTTCTGGCCAGTATTCGTCTGCCAGCGAAGTGATCCGCGAGGCATTGCGAGAACATATCCGTTCTGTACGGCAACGGGAATTCGAGCAGCGTCTCGAACTGTCCCGCAAGGCATGGTCTGCCGGAGATGCGATCAAAGCAGATGAAGCCTACTTTGATGGGAAGATCGAACGTCTCCGTTCACAACACGGCCTCTGACAATCATGGACAATTACCGGGTTGTGTTCACTTCCCTGGCGGACGCGGACCTTGATGGCGTTCTGGACTATATCGCGGCGGACAGCCCTGCCCGCGCGATTTCCTTCGTGGAAGAGTTGCGGGACAGGACGATCAAGACCCTGAGCATGGTGCCTTTGGGCGGCACCCGACGCGGGTCAGTCAGGTTCTTTCCCTTTGGGGACTATGTCGTTGTTTATGAAATTTACCAAGAGCAGCAAACCGTTGTCATGCATATGATTTCCCATGCAAGCCGGCAATGGCAGGAATTGATCAGGGATAGATTATAGATTTATCGTTCGCTACCTCCGGAAACTGCCGAGACTTTGACGAACGCACTCGCGATGGCAACATCAGCGAAATGACATACCTCGAGGACATCCAGTACGACACAACGGGACTTGAAATACCAAGATTGACCCGATCCATTCCCTTGCATTCTCGATCCAGGCCAATCCCGGCGTCTATGCCCTTCCTCTCGGCTCCGGCGTGTCCAGAGCCGCGAACATCCCCACGGTCTGGGAAATAACGCTCAACCTGATCCAGAAGCTAGCCGTGCTTTGCGAAGAAAACTACGAATCCGACCCGGAAGGATGGTATCAGGATACCTTCGAAACTGAACCAGATCATCCCGAACTTCTTGATCAACTCGCCAAGACGCCCACTGAACGGCAGCAAGTGTTGCGTGTTTACTGGGAGCCGACGGACACTGAGCGTGAAGATGTGGACAAGCAGCCTTCGATCGCGCACCGTTCCATTGCGGCTCTGGCGGCCCGAGGTTTAAAACGAATTACCATCACCACGCACTTCGACCGCCTCATGGAAACCGCGCTCAGGGACAAGGGTATCGAGCCAACGGTCCTGACCACACCGAATCAGGTGCAAGGCGCTCTTCCACTCATTCACACCAAGTGCTTCGATTTCGAGGTCCACGGCGATTGTCTTGACACACGGATTAGGAACACACGTGCAGAACTTGATTCGTAACCTCCTGCGTTCAACCGGTTTCTGGACCGCATACTGGATGAGTTCGGCCTGATCGTTTGCGGTTGGTCTGCGGGATGGGACAGCGCGTTAAGAACTGCAATTGAGCGCGTCGTCCGGATGGGAGGCGGAAGCAATGCAGGCAACCATACGCCCGCGGCGGAATTCAATGCCTACGCCGATCCGGAGGCACTCGCGGCACTTCTCACGCGGCCGGTACCGATCACCATGATTGAACTCGAAACTTGCCGCAAGCTGCATTTCGACGAGGCAGGCCTGCGGCCTCTTGTCCGCAAGCTCGAAAGGAATGCCGTCCTGCCGGGGACCTGACGGGCGGCTAACTCGATATCGCTCTGGAACGAGACCGCGATTCGATGGCAATCTACGATCCGGTCGCGGCCACCGTTCTGGCCTTGCCGGAATATTTCAGCATAAACGATGCAAGTGTCGATGTTGTGCTTGCCGTTTCCGGGCCCGGCTGAACTGTCGTGGATTTCAAGGCCGCAGGCGAGGCGTGCAATGCGAAGATCGTGACCAATCCCCGGCACGCGGCGGTGAAGCAGGCCTGCATGGACGCTTTGTTGGGAGGGTGGGAAGGATGAAGCCGGAAGAACCGCGAGACCTGGATGCGAGCGATGTCCGCGCAAGGGCCATTGACTCGGCAAGGGGTAAGGAGCCATTTGACCTATTGCTGCACGGGGGATGCATCGCCGACGTGATTACCGGGCAAGTTCGGCCAGCGGATGTCGGGATTGCCGGACCCCTGATCGCAAGCGTTCATCCGCCTGGGGCGCGACGCGACGCGCACGCAATGCTCAATGCTGCCGGCAAGATCGTCGCGCCCGGCCTGATCGATGTCCATCTCCACATCGAGAGCTCCATGGTCACGCCACGGACCTACGGCGAGGCGGTGCTGGCTCGGGGCGTGACCACCGTCGTATGGGACCCGCATGAATTCGGAAATGTCTGCGGAATCGACGGCCTGAGATGGGCCGTCGAGCAGGCAGGCAACGCACCGCTCAGAGTTCTCACGCTTGCACCTTCCTGCGTGCCCTCGGCCCCGGGTCTCGAGACTTCGGGGGCAGACTTCCATGCCGGCACGCTGCGGGATGTGCTCGCATGGCCGGACATCCAGGGCCTCGCGGAGGTCATGGACATGCACGGCGTCATTGAGCGCAAGCCCCGCATGACGAGAATCGTCCAGGAAGGCCTGGCCTCGGGCAAGCCGGTCTTCGGCCACGCGCGCGGATTGTCAGGGCCGGACCTCAATGCCTACGCTGCGGCCGGGATCTCTTCGGATCACGAGATTACGTCAGCGGAAGATCTCGGAAGCAAGCTCGAAGCGGGGCTGTTTATCGAACTCCGGGGCTCGCACGACCACCTCCTTCCTGACTTCGTCGAGGCCATTGCGGCATATCCCCGGGTGCCCCAGACCCTAAGCCTCTGTACAGACGACGTGTTCCCGGACGACCTGTGGAACACGGGCGGTCTCGACGATGTACTGCGCCGCATCACGCGCTACGGCATGCCGGCCATCGAAGCGCTTCGGGCTGCCACGCTGAACGCGGCGTTTCGGCTCGGCCGCCATGATCTCGGCGCCGTGGTGCCGGGCCGGCGGGCCGACCTCGCCGTTTTCTCGGACCTGTGCAGCTACCGGGCCGAGGCGGTAATCTTCAATGGAGTCGAGGTTTGCGTCCGGCGCAGCCGGCCCGATCAGTCCGGCGATCAACTTGCACGGGGGCTCGGCCTGCGATCATTCAGCCCCGAGGACTTTCTCGTCCAGTCCGGACCGGGTCCGGTCCGTATCGCCACAATCGATGAGCCACGTTTTACGCGATGGGGAGAGACGGTGGCCTCGGTGGCGGACGGCTACGTGCGTCCGCCGGAGGGATCGATCAGCATGGCGGTCGTCAATCGTCATGGTGCAGGGACATCGCCCAGGATAGCATTCCTGCGTGGCTGGGGCGCGTGGCGTGGTGCATTCTGCACCACGGTTTCTCATGATTCCCACAATCTGACGGTCTTCGGGTCCAATGCAACCGACATGGCGGTTGCAGCCAATGCCATACGCACAGCAGGAGGTGGCCTGGCCGCCGCCTCTGACGGCCAAGTCAGAGCGATTCTGCCGCTGCCTATCGCAGGCCTGATTTCCGCGCGGCCACTGCCGGAGGTGGCAGGCGCATTCATGGCCGTGAAAAAAGCCATGGACGAGATCGCGGACTGGAAGCCGCCCTACCGCGTCTTTAAAGCCTGTTTCGGTGCATCGCTCGCCTGCAATCCCGGGCCTCATCTCACTGATCTGGGCATCGCAGACGCGGCGACGGGAAACGTCCTGGCGTCGCCGGTTCTCGGCAGCGCGTGAGGGGGCGCACCAAGGAACAATGGCGTTTTATCCCGGCTGGCAACCTGGTCGCCCTGATCACCGGGCAAGCCCGGCATCTCAACGAACCACTCTTTGCCTCTTGTCCAATTCTGCCCGCGGCTCATCAAAGCCAAAGTGTGGCAATGCTGTTCGGTTCCTGCATCGCAGAGGCCCGTTTATCGCCTCATGAAAGGCTGACACTGAGGAACTTGCGGCCAGATGCCGGAGATTACGGGCCGCGTTGGCGTCGCGCACTTTCTCGTATTTTCATTCGTCGCATTTGAATTTCGCTGCGACAGCCCCGGTTCGGCCGTGAGCGAATCACGGCAAGAGCAAGTCTTGTTTGAAGAAAGCGGCCTGTCTGCGACTACGACGGTCGCGCCATACATCCCGACATTGTACTCAACCTGGTGGCGAAATTCGAAGAAGCCGCCATCCATGATCGAGCGGGCGAGACGCCGGTTGCACGTTAGTCTGAGCAGGTCAAGGCTCTCGATGCCGACCCCTTCTTCTCGCGTAACAGGACCCGATTCTTTCGTCGCAGGTGTTTGAGCAGCGTTTTGCGGGCTTCCGGCCCCTCAATGGCACTGGCCCTTGAAAGTTGGCCCGACGGAAAACCTGCACATCAGGGATGCCCTCGGTATTTTCGGTGAGTTTGGCTACGAACTCTCCGAGGCCGGAAGTGCGTGCTTGGATCGAACCAGAAATCAGCGCGACGCGGAACGTGTTCTCATCGCCTCAAACTGCCGACGCCGGTGCAACCGCGAACACTGCCACCCAAGATAGTCTGAAAACGTTTCGCCCGGCTCTTATTGCGGAGCCATCTCCCCCAAAGTTGTGCGAGAAACATCCGTTTTTTCAAAATCATTCCCGACAAAAAGCAAAGGACGGTCCTCCGACTTTGCGAGAGCATAGGCGAAACAATCGCCAAAATTGAGACCGGCAGGATGAACGCCCTTGCCCCATCGCATATAGGCTTCAGATACGAGTTCGGCGACGCGTTTTGTCACGGCAGCGATTTCAACATCCAACCCTTCCACCAATGCCAGCATTTCCGACCCTAAACCACGCTTGTCGGCAACGACAAGCGCCTCGGCCAGCGTTCCGGCCGACATCACCAACATGTCTTGCCCAATCAAGATTTCCGAACATTCATCCGCCTCAGGCTCGTTTAGCAGCACGGCCATCAGGGCAGACGTATCAACAACTATCATTCAGGGTGGCCCAAATCGTTGTAGAGGAAGTCTTGAGACCGCGCCGCTTCAGACCCAGGTTTTGCTTTCTTCGCGCCAAGGGCACGAAGGTCATTGAGAATGCGGCGGCGTTGCTTCCGGCTCTGGCGATTCTTGACCGGCGTCAGGCGCACTACCGGGTGTCCGTGCCTTGTCAGTACGATGTCATCACCCGCCTCCGCCCGGCGCACGAGTTCGGTCAATTGCGCCTTGGCGTCCGTCAATGCAACATTCACTATTTTCTCCTGTTCACTCACCAACCATAAATGGTCCGTTATCTGGTCCATGTCAACAAGATTGCGTGACGCCGTGGCGAGTGTTTACGACGCATTTGACGGCCGAAAACGCGGCAACTGCCTACACTCCGCGCCGAAACCCATGTCCGGCTGCGCTTACAAGGCGACATCAAATACCTGCCCAAGCTGACCGAGCCGAGGACGGAGTTAGTAAAAACACCGCCAACGGCCTTTTTACGCACCCATGGTGTGCATCAGCTCCTGGCCTTCCTCGCGCTGGTGTGGACCGACGGGTCGACTCTGGCTTCGCGTAACATTTCTGTGGATTTCACCACGTTCCCGGGATTCCAGCGGCCGCTCCAGGTCAGTGCGCACGAGGCCCCCGTTCGAACTCGCTGGTGATTGCAACCGGGTCGACACCTTGTTTCAGTAGCATTCAGACGATGTCTGGATTGCTCTTGCAGGCCGCCGCATGCAGAGAAGATCAGGTTTCGTGCCTTGATCCCAGGTTCGGGTTTGCGCCGTGCTCCAGCAGGACGCGCATGGTTTCAGGGCTCTCGCCTTGACGGATTGCCTCGATGAGCGGGGGAATTCTTCGCGGACGACGGCACTTTCCTCATCCCGACTTCGGTCCTTCACGGCAAGAATCACGCAATTGGGGTAACCGAATTCCTGTTTTGTCGTGAGGACCTGCTGGTTCCGCCACGGGACGGGCCACCGAACGCCGATTGCTTCGTTGAGAGGGATCTCCTTGAGCTTCCGCCTGACGTTCGAGTCGGTACCGGGTTTGAGAAAGGCTCGGCTTGCCCACGCATTGGGGGCCGGGGACTCCTGGGAAGTTGATTAGTGCCGCCTGGTGGAACAATGTTCGTACGTGTATGTCGGATTCCAACCCGCGCTTGTTGTCCGACTCGACGAGCGGGAACCGCCATCCATGTGGAGCCCTGTGAGCGTTCCCCGAACGGAAGTCGCGGTTGCACGGAATATGGACCTATCTTCGTTGGCGGTGGCCGTCCGGGCCGTTCGGTCAAACGGTGCCATCCGCCAAAAACCACTGACCACGCGTATTTTCCTTGCAAATCTGGCAAGCCGTGCCATGTTTGCGAGGATGATTTCGCGGCGAAAATCTCAACTCGTTGACGCTCGGCTGGCCCAATTCCCGGCCGTGGCATTGCTCGGCCCCCGCCAAGTGGGCAAGACCACTCTGGCCGAGTTCATTGCCCAGAATCGACCGTCCGTCTATCTCGACCTTGAGAACGCATCGGACCGGGAGAAGCTGGGCAATGCCGCCCTATACTTGACCGCGCACGAAGACAAACTGGTGATCCTCGACGAAGTTCAGCGGGTGCCGGAATTGTTCCAAACGCTTCGCGGCCTCATTGACAAGGGACGCGGCCGCGGCTTCCGGGCGGGCCGATTCCTTCTGCTGGGTTCTGCGTCGATCGACCTGCTCAAGCAGTCGGGTGAATCACTGGCGGGTCGCATTGCCTATGTAGAGTTGGAACCATTCAACGCTCTCGAGATCAATGACGACGAGCGCGAAGATCTCTGGATTCGAGGCGGATTCCCGGACAGCTTTCTTGCCGAAAACGACCAAGCCAGTGTGATCTGGAGGGAAAATTTTGTCCGCACGTATCTGGAGCGTGACATTCCACAGCTTGGGCCACGCGTGCCCGCAGAAACGCTGCGCCGTTTCTGGACAATGCTGGCCCATGTGCAAGGTGGTACACTCAACGCCGCTCAACTCGCGCGCGCTCTTGCAGTCGACGGAAAGACAATCGCACGTTATCTCGACCTTCTTGTCGACCTCCTGCTCGTGCGGCGGCTGTCGCCCTTCCACGCCAATGTCGGAAAGCGCCTTGTGAAATCTCCGAAGGTTTACGTGCGCGACAGTGGAATTGTCCACGCGCTGCTCGGCCTCGACGACCGGGAAGCAGTGCTCGGTCATCCGGTGGCCGGCGGGAGCTGGGAGGGTTTCGTCATTGAAAACCTGCTTGGCGCGGCGCCGGAGCGGGTAAAACCATGGGTTTACCGAACAGCAGCGGGTGCCGAAATCGACCTGATTCTGGAAATGCCTGGTGGAAAGCTGTGGGCAGTTGAAATCAAACGCGGTCTCGCACCAAGGCTCGAAAAGGGATTCCACCACGCACGGGAAGATCTCGAGCCAGAGCGTTCGTTCGTCGTTTATTCAGGCAACGATCGGTACACCAAGGGCGAAGGAGTCGAGATGATCGGCTTGGGCGAATTTGCCTTGCTCCTCGCGAACTCATGAAAATTGTTCGAATTCCGGACATTCGCGATGACCTGAGATGGTGGAACACATCCGGACACGAGAATCCTGGGGGCTTCGGGAAGGGCTTGAGCGGCGTCACGAACCGGGCCGACTCGCCATTGGTCCGCCCAAAAGAGCAGGCAACCATGAAGCCTGGACATTTGCAGGTGGCGGGATGGCTGCGATTGGCAATGAGCGTCGTTGCCGGCTTCTCGTTCATCGGCAACGAGGCTGCGTGGTGGATGATCGGAGTTTCGTGCGGGTTGTGGTGTTGGCCGGCGGGCTCGCTGGCGAGGAAGGGTTGCACACAAGCCGGGCCTCAAAGAATCTGACCGTCAATGCTCGTCGTGTTCATGAATTCAGCGAAAGGGAACTCGACGCGCAGACCGGGAAACCGGTCACGTCTATTCGAGTGGGATTCATCGTGGCAGCAGGATAGCTGGCCACGGGAATCATCTTCTGAAGCGGTCGAGGAATTCTGAAGAGATCACGAAGAACACTGCATGCATGAAAAATCGGGGAGCATCGCTTTCTACGTATATGCGGTTACTTTCTTGCGCCTGACGGTTAGCAAATCGAAGGAGAGAAAAGACTCTTGGTCGTGAACACTCCATCGCATGAATGCGACGGCTTCTCGGCCAAGCCTCGCAGCAACCTGCCTGCTTCGCGACCGAA
>JAPOVX010000338.1 GCA_026707935.1 Paracoccaceae bacterium | reverse complement strand
TCGTGCTGAAGACGTTTCAAGAGTCCTCAATTCGAATCCTTTTCGCCTCTCAATTCAAGTAGCGTCGTGTACTGTGCCGGTAGACATTCACAAGCAGCGTAACAGGCTGGTGTGAAAGCACTCTTTCAGGGAATCAGCACATCCACCTCGAATTGTTCCGACGTCAAGCAGCCGAATAAATCCAGGAATTCTGTGCTGGAATAAAGATAGAAACAACAGCAAGCACCGTGTGCTGGCCGCGGATCCACCGGATACTGCGCTACCGGTGGGGAGCCGGGATGTTCCGGGTCGTCACTTCCGATCCCACAGGAATCTCGATCATCTGGAAGAAGGCACTGATCACCGTGCTGTCGACGGCGGCGTTGGCCTTGATCTTCTGGCCCGGGCAGGCCGCAAGCAGACCCGGGCTTTCATCAGACGTGCCGACAGACATGCGTTTCCCAAGGGGACTCCTCCGAACTCGTTCGCGGCACAGTCCGCCACACTCAACCCCACGCCGAAACACGCAGGGCGGCGGCTGAGAACTCCGCGGCTCCCTGCCAGCCATGGGAAGAGCCCACGAGGTAGCGGAGCTGACAACCGGGGAAATTCGTCATTCCGTGCGGATGCTCACGAACGATCAACGTGTTCCACAAGGCGTGGTCCGGGATCGTGTTGACCACCTGGACATTGAGATCGCCAATCACGGCAAGATACGACGGGACCCAGGCCGACTCCGAAATATCGGCGTCAAGCCTGCGCGGCCTGTTATTCACTCCGGCGACCGGGGCGGCGCCAAAACGATGCACGTGAACATGTCCGCCGGTGCCGCCAGTGCCTTCATGCAGCCGGGAACCTGGAGGCGTCCGGTCGCATCGACAACGGAGAATTCCGCGCAAATGCGTCGGCCAAGGGCGCTGCGGCCGTCGAACGTCTCCTGCGACCGGATCTTGGCCATCCTCGAAACTGCCGCCTCGTCCCGAAAGGTACGGCTGATCTGGGACTGTGCCATGGTGGGGGCGACATACTGCGGCAAAACCGCATTGTTCAGTCGAATCCGTCATGACATGGTAGGACTGTGTCTTGCATGACACGAACAGTACTCTCTTGGTTGGGGCCGACTTGGATTCCACGACTATCCAAGGCGGTGAAGTCTGAGTTGACCGGGCAGGCAAGGTTGTTACCAAGATGCGCTCCTCGCTAACCCGCTCGATCGCGCAATTCTTCACGGCACCAACTCCCAAATCAGTCTTGATTGTAGGAGCCACTTCCAACGATGACCAAGCTCCAAATCCCGTCGCAGCACTCCGAGACCAGGTCGACCGACACCATGCGAATCGTTTTTCGGTCAGCGGAAATGCCCCGTGACGACGGCGAAGAGTCCCAGATTGCCGCGACTCTCAAGCAATGCTTTGACGGTATGCACGAGGGGAGAACCTACTGTGAACAAATCCCGCAACAGCGCCTTCTCGGTTATTGCGGAGACCGATTGGTTGGGCATTTGGGGCTTGACTACAGGATGATCCGGATCGGAGAAGCCATTTTTTCCGTCGTCGGTATCATCGATTTATGCGTGGTCCCCGACCTGCGGCGCAGAGGACTGGCACAACGCTTGCTTGCGGCGGCAGAGAAACGATCTGCGGCGCAGGATTTTTCCGTGCTGGTGGCCAAGGACACACGGCTCTATGAAAGAACTGGCTACCGCTTACTGGCCAAGGCTGACGTTACCTGGCTCGCAATCGATGAGCTACGTTGTCATGGTGTCAGCAACCGCGACCTCAGTGACATCTTCATGCAAAAGCCCTTATCAACCAAGACATGGCCAAAGGGACCGATCGACATGCTTGGATTCTTGTTCTGACGTAAGTTCATTTCGTCGCAACATCGGTTGACCGCCCATTGGCCCCGGGATGTGCATTCCAGCCGCAGGAGGGCGCGTGACGGCGGGCCAAGGGAGCGCGCTATTCTCCCAGCCTGAACGCCGACGTTTCCACTGCGGCAAACTGCTGAGCGGGAATTCCTGGACACCCTTGCAATGTGTAATACTGGAATCTGGGAAGTGGCCGGCGCGTGTTGCACGGCCCCGACAACCCCCTTGAACAAGGTCCCGGTGAAACCCGCGCCTTCAGTGACGGAAGCCGATCATGGTTCGGGTCACGTCTTTGTCCGGGTGACCAGGCACGCCATTGGCTCATCCCGTAGCCTCCTCCCAATCCTGTCCGGTCATCCAGTCGCAAAAGCTTGCAATCCCGCTGACGCGGCGGTGCCCGCGCGGCAGAACCAGGTAGAAACCCGGCACTGTCTCGGGCGGCATGTCACGCAACGCATCAACGCCCAAAGGCGCAACCAGGTTGCCGGCGAGAATGTCGCGTTCCGCATCGACACGGGAGATCAGTCCTATCCCCATTCCCGACAGCGTTGCGCAGCGCATGGTCGCTGCATCATGGAAGGCCAGTACCGACGCGTCATCCGGGGCCTGGACACCGAGGAATTCCAGAATGTCGGACCACAACGAGTTTTTCAGCACCGGATGCAGACGTTGCTGATCCGCCAGGTCGAGGCGCGAATCGATCCGGGCGGCCAGTTCCGGAGTGCAGCAAATGACCTTGGGATCCTTGACCCAAGTTTCACACGCTTAAAAAAAGGTGATTGTTTTTCAGAGGCTTGCGCCGA
>JAPOVX010000177.1 GCA_026707935.1 Paracoccaceae bacterium | reverse complement strand
CTGAATCTTAAGATTAGTGACGCTCGGAGAGTGGCGCTAATCTGATTGAACGATGCTGCGGGTTGCGTTTCCGGATCTATGGGGAAAGTGGTGCCGTGCGGGGCCCTGTAAGGTCACGGTGTTTGGATTTTGCGCTCGTGACGAAGCGATGACGACAGTTGGTCCGGTTGATTTGCGGCCCGTCTGTGGACTGACCGGGCCCGATTTCGGCGCGGGCCGGGACGGGAGTGGAGTCGCGGGCGAGCGGGAGTCCGGCCCGGCAGTGTCTGTTTTTTCGACGAGAGTGGTGTCATGGACAAGGTGTCCCTGGTGCGGGCGGTCGTGGCGGGTCTCGACCCGCGCTGACTGCTCGTTTCCACCCAACCGGAATCTCGCGGAGATACCGCAAGACTGTGCCGCAGTGGGGACAGCAGAGCGGTTCTGCGACGTCATCGCGTCCGGTTTCGGGGCCGGCTGGATCCGGTGCCTGGTTCTCCGGGATCCCGCCGTTCTCCCCGAGTTCCGCACGGGCGGCGTCAAGGGTTTTGCGGCGGCAGCTGTTGGCGAGGATTCCGAAGTGGCGGATCCGGTGGAAGCCGTCCGGCAGGACATGGGTCATGAACCGTGTGATGAAGTCCTCGGCGGTGAGGGTCTCCGTCCCGTAGCGGGGTTTGCGTTGCCCGGGAAGCTTCGGCCTCCGGCAGCGGAAGGTAACGGTCTCGCCGTCGAAGGCGAGGATGCGGCTGTCGCCGATGGCGACGCGGTGGGTGTATCTCGACAGATAGGCGAAGACTTGCCGAGGTCCCCGAAACGGGCGTTTGGCATAGACGACCCAATCCTGGCCACGGGCCCGGGCCATTGCCTTGCGGAAGGCGTCGGGATCGCCGATGTCGCGGCCGAACACGATCTTTCCACCGTCATGGGCCTTGGCGAGTTCCTCCAGGAAGCGGCGGCGGAACAGGCTGGCGAGGACCTTGACGGGGGCGAAGAAGCGGTTGCTGCCGGTCTTCCAGTCCCCGGTCTCGACATCGAAACCGGCATTGGGGACCACGCAGTGGAGATGGGGATGCCAGAGGAGCCTCTGGTTCCAGGTATGCAGCACGACGGTGCCGCCGATGCGGGTTCCGCCCCGGCGGGAATCGGCGGCGATGGTGCGCAGGGTCTCGGCGGCGGTCCGGAACAGGATGGAGAACACGGTCTTGCGGTTCCTGCGGGCGATGGCGGCGATCTCGGGCGGCAGGGTGAAGACGATGTGGAAATAGGGAACCGGCAGGATGTCCGCGGCCCGGGCTTCCATCCACTGGCGGGCGGCGGCGCCTTGGCATGTGGGGCAGTGCCGGTTGCGGCAGGAATTGTACCGCGGATGTTCACACCCGCATCCGTCGCACTGGTAGAGGTGGCCGCCGAGGACGGCCGTGCGGCAGGCCTCGATGGCGGCCATGACCTTGAGCCGGCCGCGGTCGAGCCCGCCCCGGAGGCGCTGCCGCCATGCGGAACCGGCGCGGCGGAAGATGTCCGCCACGCCGACGCGTTTGGCGTTCACCGCGGCTCAGGCGTTCAGGAGGTTGAAGCCGGAGACCGGATGGTTGAGGGCCTCGAACATCTTGCCCGTGGCGCGGGCGTAGTTCCGCGTCGTCTCTGGGCTGCGGTGTCCGAGAGCGTCCTGGATGACGTCGATCTGGCCACCCCGCTCATACCAGTGGGTGGCCGCACTCGTACGCAGCGACCGAAAGCTGTACTGTTCGGCAATCCCGGCCCTGTCGCGCGCCTTGTTGAAGGCGGCACGCAGAGTCTTCGGCGTAATTGGCACATCCGGTGAACTGCCGTAGAACAGCCATGTTGCCGGTCGTGGCCAGAGGGCCTGCCAATAGCCACGCAGGTATTCGATGACGGGTTCCGGGAGGGGTGTCATGCGTTCGACGTCTCCCTTGCCGGATCGGATGTGGAGGAGCTTCCTGTCCGCCTTGATGTCGGCGATCTGCACGGCGACGGTCTCCGAGATCCGGAGAGCGGCAGCATAGGTGAGAACGATGGCGGCCCTGTAACGGAGGTCGAGCGTGGCTGACACAAGGCGCTCGACCTCGGCCTCCGTCATGGGCCGGGGCAGACGGCGCGGGCGCTTGCCGTTGCGAAGGCGGCCGACGACTTCAGGACGGTCGAGGACCTCCCGGTAGAGGAACCGGAGCGTCGAGAGCATGGCATTGGTCGTGGCCGGAGCCAGACCCTGATCGATCCGCTCCAGAACCCAGTTCCGGACTTGCTCCTCGCTCAGCCGATCGGGCGAGGTATTGTAACGCCTCGCGAGTCCCTTGATGTAACCGATATAGTTCCGCTGGGTACTCTCCGAGAGATTGGCCATCCGCATCTGTTCGATCATCCGGGCACGCAGGGGTGAGATCGACTTCGATGGGGTTCTTGTCGGCGTCGTGGTCATGTTTCATCTCCGTGACATCGAACGGCGCGCGCCCGGACCTCCCGGAGACGGGCCGTCAGCGGAGATAATGTCGGATGACGGCGGTCAAGAAAACAGCAGACGCCCGGTAGACATGAACGCTCACGGCAATCCGGACCCAACCAGCAGTCTGCCAGGCATGAGAAACGTCAGGAACTCAGTGCAACGTCACAGGGCAATCAAAACTGCTGCGGTAGCAGCTTCGTTCAATCACTGAAAAA
>JAPOVX010000298.1 GCA_026707935.1 Paracoccaceae bacterium | reverse complement strand
GACATAGTCAAATTCTGATGCTTCCAGGCTCATGCCTTGTCCTCACGGTAATCAAGATGGTGGCGTGATCGTCAAAACCGATGGCGGCTACCCGGCAAAATCAAAGGCTTCGTTCTCGCCCGAAAATATCTGGTTGGTTCAACAAACTGGATTACCAAAATGAGTAAGCGTAAGCGGCACGCTGCGAATATGCGGTAGGGCAATGAACGCCAATTTGTGCATCGACTTCTCGTTACTCGCCAACGTCCAGCGACAGATCGACGCGATAATCGAAGATCCCTCTTGCGGCTTTCCCGCGATGATCGTTGCCCAGTGCTGGGACCTGCTGATTCAGGTTGCCGGTAAGCAGAGAGGGTAGAGGCCCGGACGGAGGTTCTTGATGCGCAAGCGGAGAGGACGTGTACGGCGATGCGTCGGCAGACAGTGCCAGGTGATGGCCCCTTGACGGCATTGGCTATCGAGAGTCTTGCACCCGGGAAGGTGGAGTTCACTTGTGGCTGCGCAACGTCGTGTGGCGTGGCAGAGTCTCGTGTTGCATGCGCTGTGTAAGCAACAACAATGTCCAGGATACGAACTTCAGTGCCCCAGAGTACCGGTGAAGACTGGAGCGCATGACGATCACTTCGCCATCTTGAACACGTCCCTTGCGGCGGCCCGATGAACCCGCAAAGACTTCTTACTCAATTTGGTAATTCAAAAATGTCTTTTTCTCGGCAACGCTCCCCCTGAACATCTCAGCTTGGTGGGTGATGCCCATGATCCACATCTCGATCTGACCACAAGTGGAGTGAGAAACGCTTCCGTTTCTATCCGGATGAGAGATTTGGTTTTGCAATCGAGAGAATGGGAAACTCGCTTTGGGATGAGCGACCGGATTCAGAGTGGCGCGGCATTTGGCGACCTCGGCTAACGAGGCTGTGTTTGGACGCTGTAAGGGACGTGAAAATGTCATTGGGGAAAACGGACACCCTGGTTGTTGGCGGGGGACAAGCCGGCATCGCGCTGAGCGAACATCTCGGGAAAAACAATGTGCCGCACCTGATCCTGGAGAAGCACCGGACGGCGGAAGCCTGGCGCACCGGCCGTTGGGACGCCCTGGTTGCCAACGGTCCGGCATGGCATGACCGATTTCCAGGTTTGGAGTTTACAGGCGACAACCCGGATGCGTTTGTGTCCAAAGACCGGGTCGCAGAGTACCTGGTTGAATATGCCGAGATGGTGAATGCACCGATCCGCGAAGGCGTCGAAGTTCTCAAGGCCGAGCGGATGCCCGGCGAAGGTTGTTTCCGCGTTGAGACGTCCCAAGGCATCGTTGAAGCCAGGCGTATCGTCGCCGCCACCGGCGCATTCCAGCACCCGTCCATTCCACCGATTGTGCCCGAATCCGCAAGTGTCGGGCAGCTTCACTCCTTCCACTACAAGAACCCGAGTCAATTGGCCGAAGGAGCTGTCATGGTTGTTGGCGCCGGATCTTCCGGTGCACAGATTGCCGACGAGTTGAACCGCGCCGGCCGGAAGGTCTTCCTCTCGGTAGGTTCGCATGACCGTCCGCCTCGCCGTTATCGCGGGCGCGACTTTGTCTGGTGGCTGGGTGTGCTGGGCTTGTGGGACCTGGCAGCGGCTGAACCTGGAACGGAACACGTGACCATCTCCGTGAGTGGCGCCTATGGCGGGCACACCATGGATTTTCGCCGTCTTGCCAACGAAGGCGTCACGCTTGTTGGCCTGACCCGGAGCTTCGAAAACGGCGTCTTGAGTTTCGCCGACGACCGTCGGCGCAACATTGCCGCCGGCGACGCCAATTACATGAGATTGCTGGATCTGGCGGATGCCTATGTTGAGCGTACCGGTCTCGACTTGCCGGAGGAGCCCGGAGCACGCGAACCGTTTGCCGATCCCGACTGCCTGACCAACCCGATCGGCTCGATCGAGTTTGCCAGGGAAGGCATCAGCACGATCATCTGGGCTACGGGATTCCGTCAGGACTTTGGCTGGATCAAGGCCGACGCATTCGACGACAAAGGCGCGCCGATCCACCAACGTGGCGTCTCGATTGAACCGGACATCTACTTTCTTGGCCTGCCCTGGCAGTCACGGCGTGGATCGACCTTTCTTTGGGGGGTCTGGCACGATGCGAAGTACATCGCAGATCAGATCGCGACCCAGCGGGCCTATGCCGATTATGACGGCGAGGCGGCCATCATCATGTCCGCTGCAGAATGACCTCATCACGTCAGGACACGAAATGGCTCACATTTGCAAGTTTTGGACAGGACACGCCGTGTTTCGCGGCGACCAATGGCCAAATCCGAAACATCGCCAGAACAGAACGTCAGCGCATTCAAGCTGAACGTGGAACGCACGGGCAATTCGCCCGTGAGGTCGACAAGAGAGACGCCCCGGGCGCGCGACGGCGGCCGCTGGCCCGGGATTGGGCAAATCCGCGTCTTGGACCAGCCAAGCAACGTTCTCCGCGACAGCGCAGTTCCTGCTGTCCAGTCGCCACAATGTATTGGAGCCAAGCCGTCCCGGAAAAAGGATCTCATTCATGGGAAAGAAAAATCTCAGCAACGAACAGCAGAAACTCGTCGACGCCACCCTGGATTGCCTGGCGGAACACGGGTACCACGGTACAACGGAACGAAGAATCACCGC
>JAPOVX010000188.1 GCA_026707935.1 Paracoccaceae bacterium | reverse complement strand
GGGCGACGTGGCGGAGTGGTTACGCAGCGGATTGCAAATCCGAAGACACCGGTTCGATTCCGGTCGTCGCCTCCATTCGATTGATGGTTTCAATCATTTTTTCTGTTCGACCACAGAAGTCGAAGCGGCGATTCACTATCCCTTTTGGGCCTTGGCATTGGCCCCGAGCGCTTCCCTTGCGGACTGGCGTGCCTCGTCCAACGTTCCCACAATCCGGTCGGCCGGCACGTCGCCGAGAATGTCGAAGCTGTGCAGGGTCGCAGCCACGTCGTTGCCGAGGCCCATGATGATGCATTCGGTCTCCGACTCGGTGGCAACCTTCAGGAGCTGCCCGATCACCATGGCGGCGCTGTCGTCGATATAGACGGTGTCCGAGAAGTCGAAGATGACGACCTCGTGTTCCCTGACGTCGAGACCGATCACGCTAACCAGTTTGTGGGACGAAGCGACGCTCAGAGTGCCCCTGAGGGCCACCATGCCGACCCGGGCCGCGAGCGGGTCGCCGTCCGCCACTGTCTCGTCGTCAGCGAAGAAAGCCGTATCCAGCAGAGGCACCGACATCACATTGTCAAGCTCCAGCCGTTCCAGCCGCCGCGCATGCACCATGCCGCCTGCGATCAATCCGATGGCGACCGCGGTTATCAGGTCGACGAACACCGTCAGGCAAAGCGTCGTGAGCATGACCAGGAGGTGCTCGCGACGGAGGCGGTGAACCCGGGTCAGCATGCGCCAGTCGACAATATCCCAGCCGACCTTGATCAGCACCCCGGCCAGCGCGGCGAGCGGGATCGGTTCGACCAATTGCCCAAGACCCATCGCCAAGGCGAGCAGGAGAAGCGCCCGCAACGCACCCGATACCGGCGTCGAACCTCCGGAGCGGATATTGGTGACGGTGCCCATGGTCGCTCCTGCGCCGGGCAATGCACCGATCAACCCCGCAAATATGTTGCCGATGCCCTGACCCATCAGCTCTCGGTCCGGGTCGTGGCGATCACCTGTCATCGAATCGGCCACGAGGGAGGTCAGCAAGCTGTCGACCGAACCGAGCAGGGCAAGGATGATGGCCGGCTGCAATGCTGGCAGGAGGAATTCGGCAGATGTCAACCGGAATTGAAGGGCAGGAAACCCGATCGGGATCGCGCCGATGACCGGCGCGTCGGTGAACCACAGAATTCCAAGCGCCGTTCCGACTACCAGCGCGACGAGAGGTCCGGGCGCGAAGTGCGAGAATCGTCGCGGCCAGAGAAATCCAACCGCGAGTGTAACCGATCCGATGGCGAAGGCACCGGAATTGATGCCGCTCACAGCCGCCGGAAGCGCGCGTGCGGCGTCCATCGGCCCCCCCGTCGCGCCCGAAGCGCCGAACAACGGCAACGCCTGCATCAGCACAATGATGACGCCGATGCCGGACATGAATCCGGAAACGACCACATGTGGCGTGTAGGCCACGAAACGACCGATCCTCGACACTCCGAGAAGCACCTGCAGAAGGCCCGCCAGGACGACCACGGTCAGGGCTTCGGCGAGGCTGTCAGCGTGGCTGGTCAGCACAACCGCCATAGCGACGGTCATCGGTGCGGTCGGGCCGGATATCTGCGAGCGCGTGCCACCAAATACCGACGCGAAGAAACCGACCGCGATCGCGCCGTAGAGCCCAGCGGCCGCTCCCATCCCCGAGGCAATGCCAAAACCAAGGGAAACGGGCAGCGCTACCACCATGGACGTAACGCCGCCGAAGACATCGCCGCGAAGTGTGGCGTAGTCGTAGTTCACACGGAATTGAGGCATGCTGCGCGCATTCGTCCTGTCGTGCGGTGCACTGACATCATCCTCGGTACGGGTCGCGTTCGCCGAGCGGCTGCACAGGGCGGCAGTTATACGGGTAAAGGGCAGCGAACGTTTCGACCTGGGCCGGCGACATTGAGAGCGGCTCGTCCGGGACGATCCAGACGACGCCGCCGAGAAGGGAGGTAGCCACTGCGTCCCGAGCCTTTTTCATTACGGCCCCCCACGCTCCATCTGCGCACTATCACCTCCTGAGTAAAAGAACTCTATCTCGTTGATTCCACGAAGTTTCACAGATTCCCGATTACGGCTGACCTGACCACCTGCCAAGCGAGTTTTCCGGCGTGCCAACCGGACTTCGAGACCGCCTAGCTCACACCTCAATTCGGCACGAGCAAACATGAATTATACGTTCTCGACAGGGCTGGCGCCGTGCGCTGGTGGGTGCCCTTATACGGGTGACTGAGCACACCATTGCCTGCCGACCTCGACTGCCCCGACCCGCCGACAGACCGCATCTTCCGAACCGTCGCCGCAACCACCATTTTACTTTCGCGACAGCGCCGCTGCGCTGGGGGTGGGTGCTACCATGCGAATAACGACGTCTTGCACGAACTTCAAATGCTCGATTACTGTCTGAGGGTCGCCTACCATGCGAATAACGACGTCTTGCACGGACTTCAAATGCTCGATCACCGTCTGAGGGTCGCCTTCGATACGGCCGCCCGTGAATTGGAAGCTGCCGGTATGGACCAGGGTCCTGTACCGACATCGAGTGCGCGGATACCAAATCTGCCCATCGGGAGGAATCTGCTGTGAAGGAGGTGTTCGAACGCGAGCCAAGTTCGTACATACCGGTCCAGCATGTGAAGCCATGCATAGGTGGTTTCCGCCTGGGGAATGGAGTACGTCTCAGGATCCCTGCAATGTCTCAAGGCTGCGGGGGCCGCGAGCTTCCCGGGTTATTCCGATTTCCAGGATATCCGATGTCAGCCTAAACCGGGAAAGCTACCGTGCTGAACGGTGACTTGTTTTGAGAATCAACATCGACTGGCTCGAGCATGACTACCGTTGCCGGATTCATCGCGAACTGGGTGTCACGCCTCTGGAGCGCCTGACGCAGAGCGACAATGCCGCGCGGGACTGTCCGGACAGCGCCGCGCTCAGGTCGGCGTTCCGGCTTTTTCGTCTGTTTTTCCCGCGAATCGGGTGGAAATGCCGTAAATCCGGGGATTCCGGGGTTCACGGTCGCGCGCAAGCCCGCGCCAGGAACTCGGCCCTGTTCATCGGTTGCTCAACTCAATGATTTTGCAAGAGGCTCCGGGTTCTGGCATTAATATCAGACATTAATGATTGTGCCTGTTATACGATTGGATTGAGAGATTCAGCGCGAACTGTTATCATTGGAAAAATGTCAGAAATTTCGAGCGCACAACTTGATGAGCAAGCAAATCCTCACCGTCGGGACGAGTGTTTACCAGCAGATCAAGCGGGACATCATTTTCGGCGACCTGGAACCGGGGGCGAAGCTCAAGCTCAATGGCCTGAAGTCGCGCTACGCGGCGAGCCTGTCGACGCTGAGGGAAACCCTGAGCCGGCTGGCAAGTGAAGGTTTCGTCGAGGCGCCGGAGCAAAGAGGGTTCTTCGTCACACCGGTATCGGCGGAGGACCTGACCGAAATCGCGAACTTGCGCATCCTCCTGGAATGCTACGCGATCGAGCGGTCCGTCGCCCTCGGCGATGTCGACTGGGAGGGGGACCTTGTTGCGGCCCATCACAAGCTGGACCTTTCGGAGAGACAGATGCTTTCGGGAGATCACTCGGACAAGGAGACCGGGAAGCGCTACGACTGGGAGTTCCACCTGGCATTGATCCGGGCGTGCCGGTCACGGAACCTTCTCGACGTTCATGCCATCGTCTTTGACAAGTACCTGAGATACCAGATGCTTGTTCTCACCTATCGCGGTGAAGAGGCGGTCCGGGAGCACAGGAAGGTGTTCGAACTGGCACTCGCCCGCGACGTCGAGGGCGCCCGGGTGGCGCTGGAGGAACATATCATGAATGGCCTGAACCACACCCTGCGGCACCTGGCAGGCGGCGGCTAGGCTCCCTGGGGCCCGGTTCCCCCGTCAGGGGCACCGCCCGCCTGGTCGGACGCAACCGTAACGTGGATGAATGAACGCGACCCCGTCCACTCGCCACCGCGCGGCAAGCGCAGTCATGCATGGGAAACCTCGATGCCTTCCCTTGGTGCCGAGGCGGTCTTGGCAAATTGCCGAGGATTACCTTGGCTTCGACCTGCCCGTCGGGGAGCACTTCTGGCAACGTTCGCGAGCCGTTCGGTCGCGGCCGAGATAGCGTGCCCTTGACCGCGAATGATGGTCCGATCGGCATATCCGAAGTGGTTGAAATCCAGTTACTCGCCGTTCTTCGCAATCCGTTCCGGCTCGTCTTCGTTGCCGTTCCATCACATGGACAACCCGCCTGTGCCCGCCCCAGGACAGGTTTTCGGTCGGCGCCAAGCCTTGGGTGTCTCGGGAAGACAGCTGTCGTTCGCTACGATCGCCCCCGATGCCTGCCAACGGGTCAACATGGTTATCCGGCCGCATAACGCTTCACGGCGAGGATGATATCGTTTCGTGGATTGAGAGTTTTGCAATTCGTCGGCTTCGAGCCGCCGCGTCCTTTCTGCAAGGTCAAGCACTTCGGACGATCGTGAGACGGGCGCGCAGTCCACCCGGAAAGTCCTCGAACGTGAGCGATCCACCGTGAAGCTTGGCGATTGCGGAGACGATCGTCAGCCCCAATCCGAAACCACTGATTGAGGTTACATCGCTTCCTCTGCGAAAGGGGGCCATCAATATCTCCAACTCCTCTGCCGAAATTCCAGCCCCTTCGTCATCGACGGTAACGGTAGCGATGTCGGCGTCCGCATCAAGCCCAACGGTAGCCCTCCGCCCGTACTTGAGCGCGTTGTCCACCAGGTTGGTGATGGCCCGCTGCAATGATATCGGTCGCCCCGTAATGATGATCTGGCGATCATCGCCGCTGACGAATCCCTTGCCCTGGCGCGACATGAAAACAGAGCTTGCACCGCGCACGACGACATCCTCGCTTTGGCGAAATGTCACCGGGCGTTCCATGTCCTGGTAGTCGGCTACGATCGCCTCGATCAAAGAATTGAGCGACAGTTTACGTGGCTGTTCGGCGTTCAATTCGGCATGGGTATAGGTCAAGACACTTTCGATAATGCCTGTCATCTTGTCGATTTCGGCCTCAAGCCTTTCGCGAAGTTCGGTGTCCTGGATCAAGGCCGCCCTGAGGCGCAGTCGCGCGGCCGGCGCGCCGAGGTCATGGCTTACACCGGACAACACGGCTGCTCTCTCCTGCAAATGGCTGCGTTCGGCTTCAAGGTAGGTGTTCAATGCGCCCACGATTTTCTGCAGTTCCCCGGGGCCTTCGGCTTCGTAGCTTGTTGGACCGCCCAACGCCCTTCGACCTCGCAGGCGTTCGGCGAAATTCGTAAACGCCGATGAAATGTTGAGCGCGGAGGAGATCAGAATCGCCAACGCAACCAGTGCTATGAGCGCGGCCAGAACTCTTCTGTCCGATGGCGCGGCACCGCATCCCCAAATGGATGTACCGTCGATCTCCACCCAATGCGCTTCGTCAACCTGAGCGAGAACAAGGGGGTCGCTGCAGTAGGAGGCAAGCAGGCGCGCCATGTCACCGGTGGCTGATTGTGCCGCCTTCCCGGCCTGCGGAGGCAGATTGGCCAGCGGATACACAAGATCGGCCGAAAGGACTACAAAGTCGAGCCTTTTGCTGTCTAGCGGTTCCTCGCTGCCTGTCGTGATCGGCACGTTGGTGACGAAGGTGGGTTTGGGCGCGCCCGATAGCTGGCGGAATTCGCCCGCAAGGGCGAGTTGCTGATCGCTGGGCGAAAGTTGGCGGATCGAGATGGCATTTTCCGTGTCCGATCCGCGCAACAGGTCTCCGTGCAAGACGACGCCGGCCGAGAATGCGCGGCCTTGATGCGCACGCCAGGCGTTGACCGATTGCATCCAGATCCACATCGAAAGCAAGCCCGCGGCGAAGGCAGCGACGACCAGGCCGGTTCCCAATGTTCGGAGACTGCTGTTCAAGTTTCTGATTCCGTTGCATCCACGGAAAATACATAGCCGATGCCCCGTTCCGTTTTCAGGATTCTCGGATACTTGGGATCGGCCTCGATCTTTGAACGCAACCTGGCGACCAACATGTCGATTGAACGCCCGACCTTGTCCTGAGACTGTACAGCATCGCCCGTTACGTCCAAAGCTTCCGCGATTTCCTCGCGTGTCAGTGGAATGTGCTGATTGGCCAGCAATGTTTGCAGCAGTGCCATTTCGCGCCGGGACAGTGCAACCTGGACGCCTGTCGGGGAAAGAACGACATCGCGCTTTGCGTCATAGGTCCAGCCCGAAAACCTGTATGTCTTGGCTTTGCGCCGATGGACCAGAGATGACGACCGGCGAGTTCTGGACAGAACTGCCTTTACCCGTGCCAGCAGCAGTTTCGGATTAAACGGCTTGACGATGTAGTCGTCCGCCCCGACCTCATATCCGGCCATCCTTTGATTGTCGGCGGAAAGCGCCGAGACCATGATCACGGGAACGTCCTGTTCCGTGCGAAGTCTTCGGCAGATGTCCAGCCCGTTTTCATCTCCGAGCATGACGTCGAGCAGGATCAGATCGATCCGACCGGTCTCCAGGTGCCGGGAAATCTCGACTTCGGTGGCGGCAGGTAGAGCGATTGCCCCATTCTGCCTGAGGAATTGCGTCATCATGTTGCGCATTTCGGGATCGTCATCAACGACCAGTATTCTGGGAATCGTCACGCCAAGTTCTCCCACGAGGTCCAGATCCGTGACTTGCCTGAGCCGGCTTATGTAACATCATGCAACAGAATCGAGCGCTTGGTAACAACGTGTAACGGACCGGGCAAAAAACTTGCGCCGCGGCCGGAAAAGCGGACTTGCGCAGATTGTATCGCCCGGACTGGCACCTAGAAAATCGGCCCACCTGGCCGCGATTGCGGCATCCTTTAGGGAGGAACAAAAAATGAAATCCTATGTTCTCGGCGCTGTTTCCGGACTTGCCCTTGTCGCATCAAGCGCAGCTCATGCAGGCCCTGAAGCCGAAGTGCTTCACTGGTGGACATCCGGCGGCGAAGCAAAATCCGTAGCCGTCCTACAAGAAGAATTCGCTGCAAACGGCGGTACCTGGACCGACATGCCCGTTGCCGGGGGCGGCGGTGACGCAGCCATGACCGCACTCCGGGCGCGCGTCTTGTCCGGCAATGCCCCGACGGCCGTTCAGCTGAAGGGTCCGGCGATCCAGGAGTGGTACGAAGAAGGCGTCCTCGCCGACATATCTGCGGTTGCAGAAGCCGAAGGTTGGTCAGATGTCTTGCCCGCGTCCATTGCAGGACACATGAAATGCGAAGGCACCTGGTGCGCGGCGCCGGTCAATGTCCACCGCGTGGACTGGATATGGGCCAACGCAGACGTGCTCGAGGCGAACGGCATTTCCATGCCGTCCTCATGGGACGAGTTCAATGCCGCAGCGGAGAAACTGCAGGCCGCAGGAATCATCCCTCTGGCCCACGGAGGCCAGGCATGGCAGGACGCGACTGTATTTGAAGCCGTGGCTTTGGGCATTCTGGGCGCGGACGGGTTCCACAAGGCCTTCGTCGAACTCGACGAAGCCACGCTCAAGTCTGACGGGATGAAAGCGGTGTTTGACCAGATGCGCACCCTGCGCGGATATGTCGACCCGAACTTCCCCGGACGCGACTGGAATCTTGCGACCGCGATGGTCATGAATGGCGAAGCTGCGTTTCAGATCATGGGCGATTGGGCCAAGGGCGAATTCCTTGCGGCCGGCAAGGCGCCGGGGGTAGATTTCCTGTGCGCCTCGACGCCCGGTGACGGCTTCCTTTACAACGTTGACAGCTTCGCGATGTTCGCGGTTGACGGCGCTGACAAGGAGGCCGGGCAACAGCTGCTGGCCAAGCTGATCGTCGGCAAGAATTTCCAGAAGGTGTTCAACCTCAACAAGGGGTCCATCCCGGCCCGTATCGATGTCGCGCTGGATGAGTTTGACAGCTGCGCGCACTTGTCGGCAAGCGACATGGCCGCGTCCAATGAAGGCGGTTCCCTATTGCCAAGCTATGCCCATGGCATGGCACTGCGCGGTGCGCAGGCAGGTGCAATCACCGATGTCGTAACTGCCCACTTCAACTCTGACATGTCGTCTGAAGATGCCGTTCAACAGCTGGCGACAGGTGTTGCAAACAGCATGTGATCAACTGCATGACGGCTCCGCCGCGGTATTCCCGCGGCGGAGTCCCTTACTTCCTTCGGGGACCAGCTCATGACCAAGTGGCTTGAAGACCACCTGCCCAAGCTGATGCTTGCGCCGTCATTCGTGGCGGTTCTCGTGTTCGTGTACGGTTTCATTGCATGGACGGCCTGGGTATCGCTGACCAGGTCGCGTCTGCTGCCGAAGTACGAGATCGAAGGGCTCATTCAGTACGAAAGGCTGTTTGCCTCCCCGCGTTGGGACACTGCGCTGAACAACCTTTTCATCTTCGGGGCGCTCTTCATCATCATTGCAATGGCGCTCGGGCTTCTGATGGCGATCTTGCTGGACCAGAACATCCGAACCGAAGGCGCAATCCGCACGATTTACCTGTACCCGATGGCGCTTTCGATGATCGTCACGGGGACGGCCTGGAAATGGATACTCAACCCTGGCCTTGGCCTGGAGGCGATGGTCAAGGGTTGGGGTTTCGAGGGTTTCTCGTTCGACTGGCTCGTCGATCCGAACATGGCCATTTACACCGTCGTCATCGCAGCCCTTTGGCAGAGTTCGGGGTTCGTGATGGCGCTGTTTCTCGCCGGACTGAGATCGGTGGACGGCGAGATCATCAAGGCCGCACAGGTCGATGGAATACCAACCTGGCGCATCTACACAGCAATCATCATTCCGTCGATGGCGCCGATCTTTCTGTCCGCATTCATCGTGCTGGCACACCTGGCGATCAAGAGTTTTGACCTCGTGATTGCACTGACAGGCGGCGGTCCGGGTTTCGCCACGGATCTTCCCGCGACCTACATGTACGCGATGGCGTTTTCACGCGGTGACATCGGGCAGGCGGCGAGTTCCGCCATGGTCATGATGGCCGTCGTCTTCGCCATTGTCGTACCTTATCTCTACTCCGAATTGAGGTCCCAAAAGGATGGCTGATCTTGTGACCTCACCGGCCCGCGGGCAAAGCCAGGCCATCAGGGTTTCCCTTCGATGGGGCCTTTACGTCGCCCTCGGGTTCTTCGTGATGATTTATCTCATGCCGCTTTTCGTGATGATCACCACATCGCTGAAAAGCCTTGAGGAAATCCGCACGGGTGACCTTGTCGCCCTGCCGCGCGAAGTAACCTTTGACGCCTGGTTGACCGCATGGTCCGGCGCCTGCACGGGCATAAAATGCGAAGGGGTGAAGCCCTATTTCTGGAACTCCGTCCTGATTGCGGTTCCTGCTGTGGCAATCTCGACGCTTGTTGGCGCAATAAACGGCTATGTCGTCGCCCAATGGCGTTTTCGCGGGGCGAACATCATTTTCGCGCTCATGCTCTTCGGTTGCTTTATCCCATTTCAGGTCGTGCTGCTTCCGATGGCACGCGTCCTGGGTATCATGGGGATTGCGGGGACCATTCAGGGCCTGATCTTTGTCCACGTCGTCTACGGCCTCGGGTTCACGACCCTGTTCTTTCGCAATTACTATGTCACGATACCAGTCGAACTTACCAAGGCCGCCAAGGTCGACGGGGCAGGGTTCTTCCGGATATTCTGGTCGATATTCTTACCGCTCTCACTGCCGATCATCGTCGTGACCGTCATCTGGCAATTCACCCAGATCTGGAACGACTTCCTGTTCGGCGTGTCCTTCAGCCAGGCCGGGACTCAACCCGTAACCGTGGCCCTCAACAACATCGTGAATTCGACCACCGGGGTCAAAGAATACAACGTCGACATGGCGGCCGCGATCATTGCCGCCTTTCCGACGCTGCTCGTTTACGTCGTAGCCGGCAAGTATTTCATACGCGGTTTGACCGCCGGATCTGTGAAAGGATAATTCCGATGGCTCCGATCCTTGAAATCCAGAATCTCTGCAAGAATTACGGGTCATTGGAGATTTTGAAAGACATCAACGTGTCGATCAACTCCGGTGACTTCCTGGTTCTTGTCGGTCCTTCCGGTTGTGGCAAGTCCACCCTTTTGAACTGTATTGCCGGCCTGGAGCCGATTTCGGGCGGGAAGCTGAGCATTGGCGGGCAGGACATGACAAATGTCAGCCCAAAGGACCGCAACATTGCGATGGTGTTTCAGTCATACGCACTCTATCCAACGATGAGTGTTGCGAAAAACATCACCTTTGGCATGAGGGTTCGAGGGGTCGATCAGTCGACGCAGGAAGCAAAGCTCGCGCAGGTTGCGCAGCAGCTCCAGATCGAGCCATTGCTTAACCGCCGGCCCGGCCAGCTTTCCGGGGGACAACGGCAGCGTGTCGCGATGGGTCGCGCGCTGGTTCGGGATCCCAAGCTGTTTCTGTTCGATGAGCCGCTTTCAAACCTCGACGCGAAGCTCCGTGTCGAGATGCGGACCGAGATCAAGGCGCTACACCAAAACCTGGGTGCATCCATGGTTTACGTCACGCACGACCAGATCGAGGCGATGACGCTGGCCACCAAGATCGTTGTCATGAAAGGCGGCGAAATCCAGCAGATTGGAACGTCTTCCGAAATCTACAATCGGCCCGCAAACCTGTTCGTGGCAGACTTCATGGGCAGTCCCGCGATGAACCTGATACCGGCCAAGACGCGGTCGAACGGCGATGGCACGAATGTCGAGATTCTGCGCAAGGACGGGGAACCAATTGTCCTGACAGACCAGGTAAATCGCGATTTGCCGAGCGATGTTATCCTTGGTGTGCGCCCTGAGGACATCGCGGATCCAGAAATGCGTGGAGGAAGCGACATTCAGGCGGCAGAATGCATTATCGACATCGTGGAACCCACCGGCGCAGACACCTTTGTCGTCATGCAGCTGGGCGGCAAGAGCGTCACGGCGCGTTTGCATTCGGAAACGACCGCTCGACCCGGCAAGACCCAAAAACTGGTCTTCGATCTTGGCAAGGTGTCATATTTCGCACCTGACACAGGATTGCGCCTGAACTAGCCGATACGTCTTGCCACGATCTTGGTCGTACGAATTCCCGCCTGGCGCCTGCCCATGCGGGACCCTTGATTGTACGAACAATCCGGTTTGCCCGGAACGAAGAAGGAAAGCCCATGCGATGTGATGTCGTCGCGCGTTTCGAAGGGCGTCAGCATTCACTCTCGGGAAAGGTTTCAGGCAGGGGGTCGGGGCGCCGGCAGGTGCTCTCGATGTCGACGAACCGCGCCCCGGCGGAAGAGGCCAGCATGGCTTCCATGACCTCGGTGACGTGGAATGCAAGCGCGGCGCTGGCGCGTGGCGTGTGTCCGGCACGAACAGCGTAAGCCATCTCCAGGAGCCCGACGCCGCGCGCGTCATGATTGAACCCGTGGGTGTTTTCGGCCACCTGCCAGTGGGCAGGCGCCCGTGGCCGTGGCCGCATCGTCCAGCGCGATTCCGCCCTCGTGCGGAACCACACCGGGCCACGCACTTTCGGTGCTAACGCTCTGTTATAGCGTCTTTTTCTCCTTCCTCAACCCGCAGATGCGGTCAGGATTCGGCCATGATTCCTCCGCGTCTGCAACTGATTGCGGGAGGAATTCATGCCGACAGTACGACTCACGGAGGCACGAATCAACACGCTCAAACCCGGAAAATCAGCACGGGATTTCCGTGACACCGCCCTGAAGGGTTTCGGTGTCCGGATCATGCCCTCCGGACGGAAACGGTTCTTCCTGCACACCCAGCATGAAGGCAGGCGTATCTGGAAACTCATCGGTGAGCCGGGCCAGATGGCCCTGGACGAAGCACGCGATGCGGCAAGGACGGAACTCACCGCCATCCGGAAGGGCCAACCGGCTGCAAAGTCACCGGAAGACACCCTGTTCGAAGCCGTCGCGGAGGAAGTATTTCTCCGCTATTCCCGCCACTGGAAGCCTTCCACTCTGAAGGTCAACAGAGGGTATCTCCGCAAACAGATCCTGCCCTGGTTCGGGGGGAGACAGATCGAAGACATCACCCGGAAGGATGTCCAGGACTGGTTCATATCTCTGCATGCGACGCCTGTCGCTGCCGACCGTTCGGCGCCGGTGCTGTCAGTCATCATGACCCAAGCCGAAGTCTACGGTTACCGCCCCGAGAACAGCAACCCGTGCACGGGCATCAGGCGCTACCGGCGGAAGGGCCGTGAACGCTTACTGACCGACGCCGAACTCCGCCGACTTGGTGGAGTCCTGTCAACGTACGAGACGGACCAGCCATTGCAGACGGCCATCATCAGGATTCTTCTTCTGACCGGTTGCCGGGGCAGCGAGATCCGGACCCTTCAATGGCGGGACTTCCGTAACGGGCACCTGTATCTCCGCGACAGCAAGACAGGCCCCCGAACCGTGTGGCTGTCGTCGCCGTCCCGGGACGTACTGGCCGGGTTGCCAAGGACATCCCGCTGGGTCTTTCCATCGCAACAAATCGACGACTCGGTCTCGAAGACCGTGGTCACCAGGTTCTGGTGGCGTGTACGTTCCGACGCGGGACTGCCGGATGTACGGCTGCATGATCTCCGCCATGCCTATGCGAGTATCGCCATCATGCAGGGCGAGACCGTCCCCGTCGTCGGCCGCCTGCTCGGTCACAACGATGCAGGCACGACTCTCAAGTACACCCACCTTGCCGAGAGCAACGTACGTGACGCGGCCGATGCGGTGGGCGCCATACTCGGAGGAACGGAATCATGAACAGGGTTCGACTTACCGATGCCGGCATACGTCGGCTGAAACCGGGCGTGCGCGAATACACGGTCCGTGACACCCGGGTTCCGGCACTGGGCGTTCGTGTCCATCCGTCCGGTACCCGGACCGTTGTCTGCCACTTCCCCGATACGAAGAAATCCCTGGGTCCGGCCACGCTGCTGACGGTTGACGAGGCCCGCCGGGAATGCCTGAGGCTGCAATCCGAAGGGACTGACCGGAAAGCCGTGGCGCCCGTGTTCGCAGCCTTTGCAAAGGGCCCATGGCGCGAATCCTGGCTTCCCCGATGCAAGCCATCGACGATCCGCGGTCGGGATTGGGTGCTGGACACGCAACTCCTGCCGAACTTCGGTGATCTTGGCATTGACCGGATCACGCACGCCCATGTCCACCGCTGGTTCGATACGTACAGCCGGACGTCGCCCGGAGGTGCCAATAACGCACTGGCCGTGTTGTGTCACGTCCTCAACCACGCGGTGAAGCTTGAACACATCGCGGCCAACCCGGCGCGGGGTGTCAGGCCGAACCCGCGTCCGAAACGCACACGATTCCTGTCCCGGGACGAAATCGACCGCCTGCAAGATGTCCTCGACCGCCACGCCGGCGGGAGGCGGGGCCAACAGGTCGACATTATCCGCCTCCTGATTCTGACCGGTTGCCGTAAGAACGAGATCGTCCGCCTGCGGAGGCGGGAAGTGGATTCCGGTCTCCTGAGGCTTGAGGACAGCAAGACGGGCCCGCGAATGGTCTTCCTGAACCGGAAAGCCCGAGAAATCGTTGAACGCCGCCTTGCCGCAACGCTCGGCGATTTCCTGTTCCCCTCTCCGAGTGATCCTGCAAGGCCGATATCGGGCAACCTGCCCCTCTGGTACGTTGTGCGCCGGGAAGCCAGGATCGAGGATGTCCGGTTGCATGACCTTCGACATACATACGGAACCCAGGCTGTCATGCAGGGAATCCCCCTGCCGGTCGTCGCCCGACTCTTGGGTCACAGCAAGTTGACGATGACACTGCGCTACGCTCACACGGGTGGCAGGGAAATCGAGGCAGCGGCGGAACGGGTCGGAGCGAGGATTTCAGAATGTCTCGGGCTTTCTGCCCGTCCCGGGAATTCGGACTGAGCGGTGTTCGCGGCGCTGGAAATCCGTCGGCGTCTAATTGATGGTTCAGTGACTCCCTTGAGAAAGCGGACGTCCGGCTTCGGAACCCGGATGGAACGTGGAGTTCCGGGTCCAGGACGTGCGACATCGGTTCGGTGCATGAGTGTGCTCTGCGATTCTCGACCAGTATCCCAAAAAACAGATCTACGATTCTGCCAGGTTCCGGAACCCTTTCCCGGAGTCCTGTCTCGGGAGTTGTCCGACCTGCTTGACATCCGAATCACGATTGCCGATCCGGGAAACCCGTCCCGGCTTCTGCTCCGAAATGGTGAACCGGCGTTGCGCAAGGCGCGCTCCAACGACCAGAGCAATCCTGCCACCTTTCCCGACCATTGCTCAACACAGGATGACATGCCCGAACTCACCGATTCCATCTCGCCGACCAACACCGTGCTCGAGGTAAGACGAACTGGATTGATCGCCTTCCTGTTCGGGATCCTGCGACCGAACCAGGCCAGGGCCGCAGCCGTAACCGTGGACGGCCTGAAACTGACTTTCGCAACCAGAACCGCCGCGATTGCCTTCCGGGATTTCGAGGAAATCACGATCGAGACCAGACGACGCCGATCCGGCATGCACTTTCGTCACTCCTCGGGAGAAGTTGCGATAGCCGGGATCGCCCGGAACAGGGCCGAGGCCTTTGCTGCCTCCGTGGAGATCAGGAGAGCGGATTGGTGGCGCAAAGCGCTCGCGCCGCGGGTCGATGCGGTCCGGTCCGCCCATGGCCGTCTCGCGCTTCTGAGGGATCCACCTGCATACGTGACAAAGAACGCCGTTCTTGAACTCAAGCGTATGGTGGAAGAAGCCGCTCGCGGATTGCGCGGCTGTCTGCCGGACACGCTCGCGCGCGATGCGGACTTCAGGATGTTGAAGGCGATACAGGCGTTCCTGGAAGCTCCGGAGCGTTTCAGGACAAGGGCCAACGAGACGTTCGTCGAAAACGAACTCGTCCGGTCGAAGGAATTCTTGGATCGGATCGAGGCCCGGCCGCTGACCGATGAACAGCGGAGGGCCGTCGTGACCGACGAGGACCGAAACCTTGTCGTCGCCGCGGCCGGCAGCGGCAAGACATCGGTGATCGTCGCCAAGACCGGATGGCTCATCCGGAGAGGTTATCGGCGTCCGTCGGAATTGTTGCTGCTGGCCTTCGCAAGAGACGCCCGCAAGGAAATGGAGGACCGGGTTCGCAAACGCCTTGGCAAGGAAGCTGGGCAGGACATCACTGTCCGGACATTCCACGGTCTCGGCATGGCGATCATCGGGGAAGCTGAAGGGAGGAAACCGTCCCTGGCGAAGTCCGCGGAAAACGACAGGGCACTGTTCGACCTGCTGAAGGAGATCATCGCCGAGCTTCTCCGTGACAGGGAACTTGCCGAGATCCTACTTACGTGGTTCGGGGAACACTTCGCACCGTACAGGGGCGAACACGACTTCAGCAGCTGGGGTGAATACTGGGACTACATCAAGAAGCACGACATCCGTTCCCTGAAGGGAGACACGGTCAGGAGCTTCGAGGAATGCGAGATCGCCAACTTCCTCTACCTCCATGGCGTGCCCTTCGAATACGAAGCAAAGTACGAGCACGATACCGCGATCTCCAGGCACAGCCAGTACCGGCCCGACTTCCATCTCCCGGAAGCCGGGATCTACATCGAGCATTTCGGGCTCGACGCGAAGGGGAACACCGCCCCGTTCGTCGACCAGGAAAAGTATCTGGCGGACATGGACTGGAAACTGCAGCTGCACGAGGAACATGGCACGACCCTCATCCAGACCTTCAGCCATGAGCATGCGTCCGGCACCCTGATCAGGAAACTGGAAGAAAAACTGGCGGAGCACGGCGTGACTTTCTCGCCAATTCCGTCCGAGAAGACATTCGCCATCCTTGAGGAACAGGGCCGGATCGATCCGTTCACACGGCTGGTGGCCACCTTCCTGCAGCATTTCAAGGGCGCTCAGTTGTCCTTCGAGGATGTCCGACAGCGAGCCGACGACCGCGGTGATCCCGGCCGCGCCGCGGCCTTCCTTGCAGTGTTCAGGCCGATCTACGAGCGTTACCAGGAAACACTGGTGAATGCGGGGGAGATCGACTTTCACGACATGATCGGCAAGGCCACGGAACACGTGGAGGCCGGACGGTACAGGAGCCCGTTCGGCTATATCCTCGTGGACGAGTTCCAGGACATCTCGCCGGGAAGGGCTCGACTGCTGAAGGCCCTGCTGGACCAGTCTTCGAACAACAGGCTGTTTGCCGTCGGCGACGACTGGCAGGCGATCTACCGCTTCGGCGGGTCCGACATCGCCATCATGCGTGAATTCGAGGAACGCTTCGGAAACAGTGAGCGCGTCAACCTGGAAACGACCTTCCGGTGTAACGATCGTATCGCGGTACTCGCCACCGCGTTCGTGCTGAAGAACCCCGCCCAGATCCGCAAGACTGTCCGCGCGGTCCACCGGGCGGACGGACCGGCTGTTCATGTTGGCCTTCCCGGCGAGGGAAACCGGTCCCTGTTGCGGGAAGCGCTCGACAGGGTCGCGACAAACGCCAACAGGTACGACGGGACATCGAGCGTCCTGCTTCTTGGCCGCTATCGGCATACGCGGCCGCAGAACATGCCGGGCATCGCTAGGCAATATCCCAGTCTCCGGGTTTCCTTCATGACCGTGCATGGATCGAAAGGGCTCGAGGCCGACTACGTGGTGGTGCCCGGCCTTTGTACCGGAAAGTACGGTTTTCCTGCCGAGATTGTCGACGACCCGCTGTTCGACCTGGTGCTAGCCACACCCGAACATTATCCCAATGCCGAAGAGCGGCGCCTGTTATACGTGGCAATCACCCGTGCGCGGCGCCAGGCGTTCCTGCTCGCGGACGGCGGACCGCCGTCGCCCTTCATTCTGGAACTGATCGAAGGAAAATATGATGTCAACGTATTCGGCCAATTACCGGGAGCGGCGGTGCCATGCCCGGTATGCAAGAAGGGTCATCTGAAACGCCGCGAGAACACGCGAGGCGGTGGAGTCTTCCACAGTTGCTCGAACTGGCCCTTGTGCGAACACAGGCAGCGTCCATGCCCTGCATGCGGGGAAGGCTTGCCGGAAAGGTCAGGGACAAAGTTTCGGTGCCGTGACTGCGGCCAGATTATTCAGAACTGTCCACGATGTGACGGCTGGCTCGAGACCAGGATGGGAAAATACGGCCGCTTTCTGGGCTGCTCAAACTATCCTGCGTGCGAATTCACGCGGAAAGTCCGGAAACGAGGCACCTAGCATGCGAAGTGAGAATCGACTCTGGGTAGAGGGCCTAAAGGCGCGTGTTTGCGTTTTGAATTGTGTCCGGCAAGCGGAATTTATCCTGGCAACATTGTGCATTTCGCGGACGTTCAATTGAATGGTGAAGGAACGAAGAGTCCCAAAAAGAAACCTAAGACGAGCAAGGCGAGCGCGAAGCCAGCCTCCTTTCTGACCAACGGCGAAGTGTGAAACAAGAGGAAGCACGGTAAATTCAGCCATTGCTGAACAGGCTTGATCGAGAGAATTCGACTTTCGTCAGCTTTGTTGATGCCGAGTGCAATACGATCATCATACTGGAGGGCGATCTCGTTCTTTTGCAAGGCAAGTTTGCCCGTCTTGGCCCTCACAATTCGGATAAGAGATTTCGCTTTTGGTCCGTTCTCAATTGTGGAAATTCGAACCAACGAATTTCGCGAACCCAGTTCTTGGAGACGGCATCCTGAGACCCGAATTACCCCAACATCCAAATCCTGATTGATCGTATCGATAGCTTCGAGGGACTTTACCTTGAATTCGCCCTTTAACATTTCAACGAACCTCTCCTGCCCGACCCGAAAAATTCTACCCGACCACTACACCAAAACGGGTATGGAAGCCCCCATGCGTGTTATTGTGACCGATCCTAGAGTCGGAACCGCGACGCTGAAGACACCGTGCGGGTCGCAGGTGCAGTTGTAAATCGGCATCAAGACTGTGCGATCTTATGGCACAACAGTATGGACATCGAAGATGGGACCGAGCACTAGAAATGACAAAACCGTCAAATGCCATGGTGGCGGGTGGCGGGTGGCGGCGAAGAAATCTTGACTCGCGAAGTCCACAAGTTTAATTGGTGCGCGCTACGTTCCCAAATGCACAGGAAGAGAATCCTTCATCTTGATTCTAGATGATGCCCTACCTTCGGGAACGCAGTATCGGATCGGGGCTAGCTAGAAGGCAAGTTATCTCCGAGAGATCGACAAAAGTCGTCGAGCCGATTACACGCATTCAAGTTTTAAAAATGTTGGGTGCACAAAATTCAGCAAGGTGGAAAATGAGTAAAGATAAATCCACGCCTAATCCAGCACCAGTGCAGCAGCCGAGGCCTGCGCCGGCGACTGGCGATTATGTCGAGAAAGAAGACAAAATTTCGAATGTTAAAAGGGAGAGCAAGAATGTGAATTGAGATACAAGCGCTACTGCGGCTACACGAAACGCAAAATTCTTTGATCGAAGAATTGCGTTATTGAATTCTACTGCGTTACGGTAGTGTTGCCCAACCCATAGAGTTACGTCAAAATTTTCGTTGTTGTTAACCGCGATTTCCTCAAGTTCATCAAGACGGGGACCGTTATACCATCGTCTAGAAGTAAGAATAAAAATGCAGCAACATGCTACCATGACAAACGAGGCGAAAAGTCCGGCGACGAGGAACACGGGAATTTCGCGTTCGATCAAATCAGCAGATGTCGCTATGACAATTCCGCCAAACCCAAGAGCAATTGATGCTTTTGTAATCAACTCACGGTTTGTTTCTTCTTGCATCGTCAATTTGTCGCGCCCAATACGAGCAAAAATTTCAATTGCGTTCATGACAATTCCTTAAATTTGAACCTAATTTACAATTGACCTTTAATGAAGTGGGTGCATTATGGCCATGGTCACTCGCCAAGAGACAGGCCATGAACAACACACGCAATGAAGTCAAAGACAAGCCCACAATTTCCGTCAAACCTCACGGCAACACGCCAACGGTCGAAGAAATGCATGTAGACATGCGTATCGGTTGCTTGCCCGAGGAACTTGCGCTCGCCGTGTTGAGACCGGTAACGATGTTTTAAGAAAAGTAGGTGGCGGAGGCGGAGGGATTCGAACCCTCGGGACCCGTGAAATAGTGCCCTACGGTTTTTAAGACCGCTGCATTCGACCACTCTGCCACGCCTCCTGCCAACCCCACGCAACGACACCACGTTGCGTGGGGCGTTTTCGTTCTGCCCATTTTTGGGCTGTTGATCCTTTGATGGAGATTATGGATTCAGTAAGGAACCGAAATGCGTACTAGCAAAATCTAATATCGCGCTTCATTTATCTAGAACTCTATCGTTAGTCAATCTCGATTTCGAAAATGTTATTTTGACATATAACCCCATAAAGAAAGACCAAATTGACATCTAGGGTGTCACCTTCTCCCTCCGCATCCTATTGAAGTTAGAATACCGCTGACCGCTTTGACTTTGTGTCGTATGCAACTTGACCAGATTGCGGACCCAGGGCCCCCTCGAACCGTTTGACTGAATCCTTTCCCAATCTTCGGCGGGCAACGGCGTCCATTCCTACTGACTGTGCCAAACTGCCAGCAAGCCACGCCACGAGTTGCTCGAAGGTCACAATCTGGTGCCAATGCCGCTGCTTCCGGGCCGCCCCCAGCCTCGATCCAAATACTGCCTGTTTTCGATCCAAGAGCAGGAATTCAGTGCCGTAATCCCCCGGGAACTTGCTGTAATGAAAATCGTATTGAAACAACTGAATTGCAACACTGAGGAGTCTCGCCAAAATAAACTATCCAATCAGCTGCGCGGCGTGAAGGTGTAGTTCCACTCGCCATGGAAGCCCGTTCGCCTGATCGATAGCGCGT
>JAPOVX010000308.1 GCA_026707935.1 Paracoccaceae bacterium | reverse complement strand
GATCAGCACCCCTGACGACGTTCGTCACGCCAAAGTCGATGTCATCGCACACCGACGCCAGTGAATACAGGAACTGGCCATCGCCGCGGATCAGCACGGGATCGGAAACACTCGCCGCGTCAATCGACAGTTGCCCAAGGATTCCGTCATTCCAGCTTGTCCGTTCCCGATCGAGGAGGAAACGCCAGTAGGACGGCCGCGCATCTCGCATGACGGACATTTCGGATTCGCTCAGCCGCAGGGCCGAACGATCATAGACGGGGGGAAGACCCGCGCGGCGCTGCTTCTTCCGCTTAAGGTCGAGTTCCGAGCGCGATTCGAAACATTCATAGAGGCGTCCAGCCGATCGGAGTTGTTCCTTGGCCTCCTCGTAACGATCCAAGCGGTCGGACTGCCGTTCAAGCCGGTCCCACTGCAGGCCGAGCCACCCGAGGTCCTGCTTGATCGCATCCACATATTCTTCCCGGGACCGCTCCCGATCAGTGTCGTCGATCCTGAGAATGAATTCCCCGCCTGATTTTCGGGCGACGAGATAGTTCAACAGGGCCGTTCTGAGATTCCCGACATGAAGGAACCCGGTAGGCGACGGCGCAAATCGGCAAATGGTCATGTGTTCGTACTCCAGAGTCAACCGGGAGGAAGCGGTTCCAGTCCGCTGCACAAATGACCCGCGGCGAGAGACCGGGACGAACAGCGAAACGCCATGGCATGGCCCTGACTTCCGCGCCTCCGGAAATGACCTCCGAATCCCCCCGCCCCGTCGGCCTGAGCGACGGGGCGCGAAGCAGAATGCGGGCGCCGCACATGCAATCCCTGAATCATCCCTCGGTTTTGCCTGTGCGCCGTTTCGTCCCGATCCTGTCTGGTAGAAATCCCTGCAATCACGTTAACGTGGCTATTGCGCGGTCTCCTTCCCCACCGCGGCGTGCCGGTGAATTACCCTTACGCATCACCGTTGTGAAGTCGAGAATTCGGGACAATCCATCGACCAGCGACACCTCGTCCGCCGTCAGTGCGATCCTCTCCGCCCAACGTCACCGGCCGGGCTTCACGAACGGTCCCGCCACCGGTTTTGAATCGGATATCTCCGGTCAAGCCAGAACGCGCGTTTCGACAGGCGGGCGCCGGGAGCAGATTGGTGACGCTTGTATTCCGATGCGTAAACCAGCGATTCGATCATCCGTACGGTTTCCCTGTCGTGACCGGCCTCCACGCATTCGGCAATCGAGGCATCGCCCTCGACCAGCCGTTCGAGAATATCATCCAGTACCTCGTACGGCGGCAGGCTGTCCTGGTCCGTCTGGTCTGGCCTAAGCTCGGCCGACGGCGGCTTTTCGATAATGCGCTCGGGGATGACCTGGCCGTCCGGTCCCGACATCCACGCCCGATGGTTCAGATTCCGCCACCTGCAGGTTTCGAAGACACTGGTCTTGTAGAGGTCCTTGATCGGGTTGTAGCCACCAGCCATGTCGCCATAGATGGTTGCGTAGCCGACAGCGACTTCGGACTTGTTTCCTGTCGAGAGGAGCATTTCGCCGAACTTGTTCGACATGGCCATCAAGAGCAGTCCGCGTAACCGGGACTGGATATTCTCCTCGGTAATGTCGGTCTGGCGTCCGGCAAAGAGTCCTGCAAGCGTATCGTTGATGACATTGACACCGCCGGCTATGGGAACGACATCGATCCTGCAGCCCAGTCGTTCGGCAACTGCCAACGCGTCCGCCCGCGATGCATTGGAAGTGAATTCCGAGGGAAGCAGGACACAACGGACATTGTCCGGACCAAGAGCATCGGTCGCGATCGTAGCAACAAGTGCCGAGTCGACCCCACCCGAGAGCCCGAGCAGAACCTTGCCGAACCCGCTCTTGCGGACATAATCCCGGAGCGCAACGACCATGACACGGTAATCGAGTTCGCGGCCTTCGATCAATCCCGCGCGCTCACCTGCTTCGGCACGCCAACCCACTTCGGTTCTCCGAAAATCCACCGTAACGATGGCTTCCTCCAGCTGCGGCAACTGGACACAGAGTTCCCCCCCGGGGTTGAGGACGAATGACCCTCCGTCAAATACCTGGTCGTCCTGTCCGCCAACCAGGTTGAGATAGCCGAGCGGAAGTCCCGTCTCCACGACCCGGGCGACCATGTGACCCAATCTTTCGTCGTGTTTTCCCCTGCGATAGGGCGAACCGTTCGGGACCAGCAGGATCTCGGCACCGGTTTCCACCAGTGTCTCGCAAACATCAGGGTGCCAGGCGTCCTCGCAGATCGGTGTTCCCAGCCGGACTCCGGCCACCTCGTAGGGGCCGCAAATCGGTCCCGGCGTGTAATGCCGCTGCTCATCGAAGACGTCCGTGTTCGGAAGATGATGCTTGAGCACGCTGCAGTGGATCTTTCCGCCGATCAGGATATGAAAACCATTGTACAGCTTGCCATCGTCGAGAAGGGGTGCCCCGATTCCGATCGCAGGTCCGTCCACCGTTCCGGCGGCAAGCGCCTCGACCGAACTCATCGCGTCTCGTGTGAAGGCAGGCTTGAGAACGAGATCCTGTACCTGGTACCCGGTCATGAACATCTCGGGCAGCAGCAGGAAATCGGACTCCTCCGCCCTTGCCGCCTGCCACGCATGAATCGCAAGGCCCCGGTTGTGATCCAGGTCCCCGACCCTTGGATTCAACTGGGCCATCGTCAGCTTGAATCCGTATGTCATACCGGAGTGCCCCACGGTTCGCGACCGACCGATACCGGCACTCGACAAGGAACCTGCCGGGATCTTCCAGGATTCTGCACTCCGTCGGATTGAATGTCGAGATCCCTCTTTCGTAGCGGAATTCGTCAGCCGGCGCCCGGAAGGAACCGCTTCGATCGTGTTCCACGGCCCGAATCCCCGGAGATCGACCCGGCATGTCCGCCACCGTCGCGACCGGAACCAACCCGGTAGACCCGGACAATCATTGAACAATGTCGCATTCAATGCCACATAGGCGCGGATCGGTCGTGTGTCGGCATAGGTGCACGTTTCGGAACGGTCGCAACAAGGTAAAGCCAATGGGCGAAAAATTCCTCCGGATTTCAGTTTGGCTCGCGACCGCCCTGCTGATTGCCTTCCCATTCGCCGTTTTTGCTCAATCGGATTTGGAAACGGGGTCCAGGGAATACGAAGACGGCGGAGTCTACGAAGGCGGATTTCGTGACGGGAAACAGCACGGCTTCGGAACATACACGTCTCCCAGCGGCTACCGGTACGCGGGGAACTGGCGTGACGGCCAGATCCACGGGCGCGGCACGGCTGAATTCGTTGATGGAGCCGTCTACGAAGGCGACTTCGTCGCCGGGACGCCCGAGGGCCGCGGACGAATTCGGTTCCCGGACGGAAGCGTCTATGAAGGCGACTGGCTCGACGGCAAAATCATGGGCAAGGGTGTTTTCACCTATCCTGACGGCAAGGTCTATGATGGCGAGCTCACCGATGGACAGAGACACGGATCAGGCGCGCTGACAATCCCCGGCGGTTATCGATACGAGGGTTCATTTTCATTCGGCCGCCAGGAAGGCGAAGCAGACGTCGTGTATTCCGACGGCTCCAGGTACATCGGAACCTATGCCGATGGCCTCCGGCACGGCACAGGGCGGATGACGTTTTCTGAAGGCCATGTCTACGATGGCGAATGGGCCGAGGATCGCATTACGGGGATCGGCACGATGACGTATGCGGATGGATCCACCTATACCGGGGCCTTTCTCGACGAAAGGACCCACGGACAAGGTAAAATGACCTATACGGATGGCAGTTCCTATGACGGGAGCTGGGTCGATGGCAACATCACGGGATTTGGTGTTGCCCGATACCTTGACGGGTCCGTCTACGAAGGCCAGTTCATCGATGGACAGAACCATGGTCCGGGAAAGATCACCTTTCCGGACGGGTATACCTTCGTCGGAAACTGGGAAAACGGGGTTCGGCATGGCCAGGGCACGGCAACCTATGGCGACGGCAGCGTTTACATAGGAGCGTTTTCCAATGGCCGGCGCGATGGTTTCGGCGCCCTGAGGGATCCGGACGGCTATTCCTACGAGGGTGAATGGAAAGCCGGGGTGTTTTCGGGGTGCGGCAAGGAGACGCTTGCCAACGGTTACACGTATATCGGGCAATTTGAAAATGGCGCCAGGCACGGCAGCGGCCGGATCATCTTTTCGAACGGAATAGGTATCGAGGGGCTCTGGAAGGACGGTAAGATCATTCTGGGAAGCGCCGTGACCGGATCATGCCGTTGACGGTTGGTCTTTTGACCTCGCGACCTGGCGGCAAGTTCGAGCCCCGCTACTCCCAAATCGAGAGCCAAGTCTGCAGTTCACCGGCCGCGATGCCATTTTCTGGCGGGATCGTTTGAACCGCATGGATCCGATTCACACAATGGGAATTCATCACGGGCACGCTGAATCTCGTTCTATTTCTCGAAAATCAAGGCAGTATCCCCCACCATTGGGACCTTGATGCCAACGTGCAGCATCTGATTGACCGCATTGCAGACCGCTAGGTGGACGGTTGCGCGCCAGATTCACCCGGCCGGTTCAAGACTTCCTGCCCGCACGTTCCGATCAGGCAGCATCGTTCGCCCATCTCGGCGAGACCGGCGACGATGTCCGTTCAGGGCATGACGCCCACGCCGGAGACGGATCAAGTGACACTGCCTCTGGAATACTCGGCGACGACGTTCAGCCGCCCAATCATGTCTTGGTTCGGACATTGCCAGCCCTGGACAGTTTCTTGCCAGCCATTGTCACACCTGTCGAACTGTAGCGCTGCATTGCTTCTGTACCAGAACGAACTATCCCAGTGGAAAGCTGTCGAGCCGTTCACTGCCCGTCTCCGTCACCAGGACCTGTGTCTCCAGCTTTACGCTCTCGGATCCTTCTTCAGCGATCAGGCTTTCCACGCAGAGTACCATGCCAGGTTCGAACCTCCCGGTAGCCGCCAGGTCGGACCAGTCGACATGCAGCGGCACGACCGGCCATTCATCGGCCATACCGACACCGTGCACGGCGAGCGAGTAGCGGTACGGGATGTGCGCATCGGGGATAGGCCAACTCCTGTCATTGAATTCCGCGAAACTGATCTCCGGGCGTATCAACTCCAGATTGTGGTGAATCTGGGACAGTGCGGTATCATGGAGACGCGTTTGCCTGCTGTTGAACGGCGTATAGCCGCAAGTCCAGGACCGTGACAGATCGGCACAATATCCATATGGCCCGATCATGTCCGTGTCGAAGGAGATCAACTCCCCATTCCTGCACATGCGGTCCGAGCATTCCTGATACCATGGATTGGTGTTGGGACCGCAGGTCAGCAGCTTGGTTTCCAGCCAATCGCCGCCGGAACGGGCATTCTCGAAATGCAGATGCGCCCAGAGTTCGCGTTCCGTCACCCCGGGGATGGAATGTTCATAGATGCGCGCCATCCCGGCCTCGCATGTGCGGATCGTCCAGCGCATCAGGGTGATTTCGTCGACAGACTTGATGGAGCGGGCGATTTCGGTCAGCTGCGTGCCGTCAACACAGGTGAGGCCCCGTTCGCCGAGCGCGTGGACGCCCGTACCATCGAGTTTGTCGCAGGCGATCCTTTTGTTGCCTCCACCATATTCGCGGACAAGACCGGCGATTTCATCAGCCCAGGGTCCGATGGCCACCTCGGACTTGTCGCCGTACGACATGAACATCCACGTCTTCGCGATCCGGATTTCGTCAATTCCCGGAAGATCTTCGCTCAGGTGCAGGCAGCCCTTGAACTCGAACATGATGGACGGACCACCGGCCAGGATCAATGCGTAGCGCAGCGGGTTGTGCAGGGTCCAGACCTGCATGTTGGAGCAGTCGAACGCGTAGCGGATGTTGCAGGGATCATGGAGCAGCAATGCGCTGCAGTCGGCCCGGGTCAACTGGTCGCGTAACCGCTGAAGCCGGTATCGCCTGGCACGATCCAGGACATCGGCCGGAACCGGGCTTTTCAAGGGTTTGTCTGCGCCTTCCGCGTTCAGGTACGTTAGCTTGCGGGTGTCCATGAAAGGCATGTTCTTCATGATGCCCGTCCGTAGAAACCAACGCGTTCCTCTTCCGAAAACGTGACGCCAGGCCGCTCGAAGTAGGAAAATACGGCGATGATACGGTCGCGATTTCCTTTCACGGCCGTAACGCGATGCGCTGTATTCTTGCCCCTGAAAACGTTCAACGTTCCGGGCTCGAGTTGCGTCCGCATGGACGTCCTTCGGCCCCCGAGCAGGTCCGCCACGCCGGAATAGTTCGGATCGGCATCACTGCGCAGATCCTTGTCAAACTCGAATTCACCGCCCTCGGCAGGTGCCTGCAGGAGCAGCGTGGTGGTGAATTCGGATCGGTCGAAATGCCAATTGAGCGCCTGCCCTTCGGCGTAGCTCATGACATTCACCCGCGCAAGCGGATCGGCCATGGTATGGAGTTCCGCCTTGCCCATGACAGCGGCGAGAAAGGTCGCGAAGGGTTTCCACTCGTAAAGCTGTATGATCACGGCCTGTCCCATCTGGTCAGCGCAGATCACACGGTTGGAGGTTTCGAATTCCTGCAGGGCCGGATGGGAAACGTCCAGACCCTCGATCGATTTCCTGAAATAGATGTTGTGACGGCGCGTATGGCAGAAGGCAGCCGATGACAGGATCGGCCTCAGCTCGTCAACTGCACGAGCGAGGACATCCTCCCGCAGGAAGCCCGTCAGGTTGAACAAGCCCTCACCGGCCAGCCCGGTCCTGCATTCGGCAACCAAAGCAGACCACGTGGCCGTCCCGGGCTGGTCGAGCGGATACCGGTCAAGATCAATCATGTTCTTCATCGCCTGCCTCTCGAATCTTCCCGATCGATCTTGTTGCGGCACGCCCGTTCCATCAATATGTTTTTTTGTTGTGGTCAATTAGAAATTCTAATGAAATCGGCATGGTCAAGAAAACGGCTCCACTCAACGCGCTGAGGGCCTTTGAGGCCGCCGCCCGGACGGGATCATTTGCCAATGCCGCCCGCGAATTCGGCGTGAGCCCGGCCGCTATCAGCCAGCAGGTCCGGCTGCTTGAAGAATTCTGGGGCACGACACTCTTCGTCAGGCAGGGAAACCGGATTGCTCTCACCGATGCGGGCCTCACCGCCTATCCATCGCTCGGGGAAGCCATGAGCTCAATCGAGGAGCTTTCCAGGCAGATGCTGCGAACTCCCCATCGGAATCGCCTGGTCCTGAGCGCGCCGCAATCCGTCGCCGAGACCTGGCTTGCCTCCCGGCTGTGCGTGCTCGACCTGCCCGGCCTGGGCCAGCCGCTGGACATCCGCATTGACGACGATCCGATCGATTTCGTCCGGGACAAGATCGACATGCGCATCTTTTACGGACACGACCTCTACGGGGACTACCAGGTCGACACGTTGTTTTCGGACGTTCTGGTGGCGTTGGCATCACCTGGTTTCGTCGCTCTCCACGGCGATGCTCCCGGGCATATCGATGATCACCGCCTGATCCACACGGATTGGGGCCAGGCCTATTCGACCTCGCCGAGCTGGAACCTGTTCCTGGCGGGTTGTCGCATCGTAAACCGGAATTCCGGCTTGCGGGTGCAGTCCAGCAGCGCCGCGTTGAATCTTGCGCGTCAGGGCTGTGGCGCGGCCCTCATTCCACTGAAGATTGCCGAGGACGATCTGTCTTCGGGCCGGGTCGTACGGCTTGATGCGCCTCCCGTTCCCATGACGCATGGCTACAAGGTCGCATATCCCAAGAGGCTTGCGCGCAGCCCCGTCGTCCGATCCGTGATCCGGGCTCTTGGAGCCTAGATCTTGTGCGACGTTTCCGGTGGCGAGGACGCCGGTTTAGGCAAAGCCTCCCGGACACTCCTGCAAGTCATGCTGATCCCGGCCATCGTGATCGGCGCGCCATACACCTTCGGCGCAGACTGGAAACACGTCGTCCATGCCTGCGAGAGTGTGAGCCCCGCCTGTTTCGTCTCGGAGGCACCTAGCATTCATCCCAATTCGGCATCGCCGAAAACCGACCGTAACCGTGCGTTTTGCGCGTTTTGCGCAATTCCACGGAGTCGTGGCAACCGTTGTTCACCGAAAGGTCTCCGAACCCGCGTCAACGCGTGCCGCTGGACAGTTGGAACCGATCCGGTTTCAGCCGTAGGATCGCGCTCGAACCGTTCTGCTTTCGTGGATCGACCAGAATCGGCTTGATCAGACGCCTGTTTTTCAATAACAGTTCGTTGCGGGCGGCACTGTCGCACACAATTGTTTTTGCTGGAATGCGGGCTTTGACTGGTTGAAGGTGATGTCACTCAACGTATCCTTGCCCTGGAACTGTTTCCCGGTCCTCGCTCTACTTGGCGGCCCCTGAGCGGCTGCCGACCAGGCGTCCAGGCTCAGGGGGAACTCCGCGACGCCTGAGAAACCCAGTTTTCCGACGACAGAGCAAAGACGTATCATCATGTCAGGCAAATCATCTCAACAGGACCAGTCCTGATCTTCGACACGACCCTGCGCGACGGCGAGCAATCTCCGGGCGCAACCATGACTCTGGACGAAAAGATCGAGATCGCTGCCCTTCTTGACGACATGGGTGTCGACATCATCGAGGCCGGGTTCCCGATCGCATCCGATGGCGACTTCGAGGCGGTCAGGCGAATTGCCGGGAATACCCGGAATGCCGTCATCTGCGGACTTGCGCGCGCCAACGAGAATGACATCAGGCGATGCTGGGAGGCGGTCAGGCATGCGCGACGTCCGCGCATCCATACGTTCATCGGAACGTCACCCCTTCACCGGAGGTACCAGGTCAAGCTCGACATGGACGCGATGGCGGAGCGCATCCACGCGACGGTAAGCCTTGCGCGAAGCCTGTGCGAGGACGTCCAATGGTCGCCGATGGACGCGACCCGAACGGAGGAAGATTATCTGTGCAGGGTTTGCGAGATTGCCATCAACGCGGGCGCAACGACCATCAATATTCCGGACACCGTCGGATACACGGTTCCGCGGGAAAGCGCGGACATCATTGCAATGCTGGTCGAACGTGTCCCGGGGATCGAAAACGTCACGCTGGCGACGCACTGCCACAATGACCTCGGGATGGCGACGGCCAATGCCCTGCTCGCGGTCGAAGCCGGTGCGCGGCAGATCGAATGCACGGTCAACGGTCTCGGCGAAAGAGCGGGAAACACCGCGCTCGAGGAAGTCGTGATGGCCTTGCGCGTCCGCAATGACGTCATGCCGTTCACAACCGGAATCGACACCACCCGCATCATGCATGTCTCCCGCCGGGTCGCCTCGGTGTCCGGATTCCCTGTCCAGTACAACAAGGCCATCGTCGGAAAGAATGCCTTCGCGCACGAGAGCGGAATCCACCAGGACGGGATGCTGAAGCACTCGGAGACATTTGAAATCATGCGCCCGGAGGACGTCGGCCTGGTCGAATCCAATCTTGTCATGGGGAAACACTCGGGACGTGCCGCCCTTCGCAAGAAATTCGCCGATCTTGGCTACGACCTCGGAGACAATCAGTTGAACGACGCATTCGTCCGGTTCAAGAAACTCGCCGACAAGAAAAAGCAGGTCTATGACGATGATCTGGTCGCCCTGATGCAGGATTCGTCGGCCAAGGGGGAAGACTATCTCAGGATCGATGAACTCCGGGTTGTATGCGGAACATCCGGCCAGTCATCGGCGGATCTGACGCTCTCGGTGGACGGCGAAGTCAAGACCGTGACCGCCCGGGGCGACGGACCCGTGGATGCCACGTTCAACGCCGTCCAGGCGCTCTACAGCCATAGCGCAAGGCTCCAGCTCTACCAGGTTCACGCCGTAACCGAGGGATCGGACGCCCAGGCGACCGTGAGCGTTCGAATGGAAGACAACGGTTTCATCGCGACGGGCCAGTCGTCCGATACCGACACGGTGGTTGCATCGGCCAAGGCATATGTCCACGCGTTGAATCGTCTCAGGGTACGCGTTGCGCAGGGCGCACGCATCCCGGTGGAGGAGCGGGCTACAGGGCTTGGCGTACAAACGGTTTGACGGAACCGGTTTGCGGTCATTGCGACCGAGTTGATGTGCAGGTGAAGTGCCGACTGAACCCGGGTATCATCAATTGGCGGCCGGTCCAGTTCCAGGGAGGTCATCACGGAAGGTGGCTGTCCTTGACCCGTCAACCCTTTACGGACCGGTACCTTAGTCCTAATTGTTGGTAGCACAGGGACCGAATCTGGCAGCGGCAGTATCGATCGAAAAGGGCAATACGCACGATGTTTGGGGTTCTCGGAGGGATCTTCACTTCCGATATAGCGATCGACCTTGGGACCGCAAATACGCTCGTCTACGTGAAGGGCAAGGGCATCGTCCTCAGCGAACCCTCGGTCGTCGCCTATCATGTCGTGGACGGCAAGAAGCAGATTCTCGCAGTCGGCGCCGACGCCAAACTCATGCTCGGGCGTACGCCCGGATCCATCCAGGCCATTCAACCCATGCGGGACGGCGTCATCGCCGACTTCGACGTCGCGGAAGAAATGATCAAGCATTTCATCCGCAAGGTCTATCGGCGGTCGAGCATCATCAGGCCCAGGATCATCGTTTGCGTCCCGCACGGCGCGACTTCGGTCGAACGGCGCGCCATACGCCAGTCGGTCCTGGCGGCAGGCTGTCGCAAGGCAGGATTGATCGCGGAACCGATTGCCGCGGCACTTGGCGTCGGCCTGCCTATCGCGACACCGTCAGGGTCCATGGTCGTGGACATCGGGGGAGGAACGACCGAGGTCGCTATCCTTTCGCTTTGCGACATAGTCTACGCCCAGTCGGTCAGGACGGGTGGAAACCAGATGGATGAATTCCTGGTTTCCTATCTCCGGCGACAGTTCAATCTTCTGGTCGGCGAACCAACCGCGGAGAGAATCAAGAAGGAAATCGGGACGGCGCGGATGCCCCTCGACGGGCGCGGAAAGAAGATGGTCATTCGGGGCCGCGACGTTCTGAACGGCATTCCCAAGGAAATCGAGATCAATCAGGCCAATGTGGCGGAAGCCCTGGCGGAAGTTGTCGGAAACATCTGCAACGCCGTTCTTCGTGCGCTGGAATCGACCCCACCGGACCTGGCGTCCGACATCGTCTCACGGGGCGTCGTACTGACGGGAGGAGGCGCGATGCTCGGAGAACTCGACCTGGCACTCAGGGAGCAGACAGGCCTGGCTTTCGCGGTTGCCGAGGACTGCCTCAACTGCGTCGCACTCGGAATCGGCATGTCGCTTGAGCGCGAAAAAGAACTCGTCCATGTCATCGATTACGGAAACTGATCGTCCGTAGTCCGGAAATCCGAAAGGCGCGGGCATGGCCATTCCAGAAAACGCTGCACCGGAATTCGGTCGCCCCGTACGGCGGTTGCTCCTCGCCCTGGTCCTCGCCTTTCTCGTTGCCCTGGTCATTTTCTGGAGAATCGACAACCCGCGGGCCGAGCATTTCAGGCTGTTCATCATCGACCAGATCGTGCCGAAAATCGAGTGGGTCCTGGTCCCGGTTTCCCGCATGTCGAGGATTGTCGAGGACTTCCAGTCATATGTCGAACTTTACGAACAGAATCAGGAACTGCGAAAAGAACTGCAGCAGATGAAGGCCTGGCAAGAGACTGCCATTCGACTCGACCAGGAAAACGCCCGCCTCAAGGACCTGAACAACGTCCAGCTCGACCGCGAGTTCAGCTATATCACGTCGCTCGTCCTGGTGGATTCCGGGGGACCGTTTCAGCAGTCTGTGCTGATCAACATCGGCAGCGACGACGGCGTCCAGGACGGATGGGCCGCGCTGGACGGTCTCGGCCTGGTCGGACGGGTTTCCGGAGTCGGAAAGGAGACTTCCCGTGTCATCCTCCTGACCGACAGCAACAGCTGGATCCCGGTCGAGGTCGTTCCGTCAAGCAGCCGCGTGTTCCTTGCAGGAGACAACAGCCGGACGCCGCCATTGATGTTTGCGGACGGCCAGCACGACATCCGCACCGGCGACAGAGTCATCACGACGGGAGACGGCAACGTGTTTCCGCCGGGCCTGCCGGTCGGAGTCGTTTTTTTGGACGCAGGCAAGCAGCTGCGGGTCAAACCGGCAGCGGAGCTGGACCGCTTGGAATTCCTCAGAATCGTCCGATCCAGCCCGTCCCGGCCAATTCCGGACACAGGCGAACTGGTCGTCGAGACCCTCGTACAACAGGAACCCGCATCGCACCGGATAGACGAATGAACGAATCGAACGGTCGCCTGTTCGCCAACGTCGTGTTCAGACGCATGGTGTTCGTGGCATTGGCGGTATTCACGATCATGTTGTATCTCCTGCCGTTCGGAATATTTCGCCAGGCGCTCAGCCTGCCCGACCTGGTTTATTGCTGCGTGATCTGTGTCGTCATCCGCGAACCCCGCGCCGCCCCGTTCTGGATCATCGTGCCGGTCATGCTGATCGGTGATGTCTTCCACATGCGTCCATTGGGTCTCTGGACACTGATCGTCGTCTGCGTCGCCGAAGCGTTCAGGATCGCACACGTCTTCTTCCAGAACCACGGGTTTGTCATTGCATGGATTGCTGCGGTCATCGGCTACCTCGTCGCACTCGGCATTCAGCAAATTGCCCTGATCCTGTTGTTTGTCCCCACTCCCCCGCTCGGACAGCTGTTTACCATGTTTGTGCTGACCGGAGTTGCATATCCACTGGTCTCCCTGGTCTGGGCCGGGCTGCTCGGAAACCGGAAGCCGCATCGTGCGAACACCGATCGGGCACGGGTACGTTGATGAGAGGCGACCTGACCCCAGGGCACGATGGCATGTCCCGGACGTTCTCGCGCCGGGCAACGCTCATTCTCGGCCTCCAGGCCGCGGTTGTCGGAATCCTCGGATGGCGCATGCACGATCTCGGTGTCCGCAAGTCCACGGTTTACGCGGCACTTGCAGAGGAAAACCGGATCAGCATCCGTTTGATTCCACCGACCCGTGGGGTAATCCACGACCGTCGGGGGGTGGTGCTTGCGCGAAACGAAACCCTGTACAAGGTCGATATCGTCCGCGAACGCACGATCGATTTCGAGGCCGTGCTCGGCCGACTTTCATCGCTCATCCGGATCGACCCGGAAGACCTTGACAGAACCCGGGAGGAGGTCGCCAAACACCGGGCATTCATTCCGGTCACGGTTGCAACGCGCCTAACATGGGATGAGATCTCGAGAGTCGCCGCCAATGCTCCGGCCTTGCCAGGCATCATTCCCGGAATCGGTTGGGAGCGCAGATATCCGCTGGGAGAATCAGCTGCCCATGTTGTCGGATATGTCGGGCCGGTCAGCGACTACGACCTGGAACGAATAGAAGACAAGGACCCGCTGCTCCTCATTCCCAGGTACCAGATCGGCAAGACCGGCGTCGAAAACAAGCTCGAAAAAAAGCTGCGCGGAACCGCCGGCATCCAGAGAATCGAGGTCAACTCCGTCGGCCGGATCGTCAGGGAACTGGACCGGACCAGAAGCCGGGCAGGCGCTGACATGCACCTGACCCTGGACGGTCGATTCCAGGAGATTTGCCAGGATCTTCTCGAAGGGCTGAGCGCTTCCGCGGTCGTCATGGACACCCGAACGGGCGACATACTGGCCATGGCGTCTTCGCCGTCCTTCGATCCCGAGAAGTTTGTTTCCGGGATTTCGGTCGCAGATTGGAAAGTTCTCAACGAGAATGACCTCCGTCCCCTGTTGAACAAACCGGTATCGGGCACCTATCCGCCAGGGTCGACATTCAAGATGATCGTGGCACTCGCCGCACTTGAAGCCGGGGTGATCGCGCCCGACGACCGGGTTCGATGCGGCGGATTCACGGAAGTCTCGGGCCGGCGGTTTTTCTGCTGGCAAGAAAACGGACATGGGCCGGTCACGATGCAGACGGCCATTCAAAGATCGTGCGACGTCTACTTCTACGAAATTGCCAAGCGTACCGGTATCGCCAGGATCAACGCGATGGCCAGACGGTTCGGCCTGGGAACGCGGCACGATCTGCCGTTGCGGGCCATTCAGGCGGGACTGGTACCGACACAGGAGTGGAAACGCGACAACCGGGCGCGCGCCTGGGTGGTCGGAGATACGTTGAATGTTGGAATCGGCCAGGGATTCCTGCTTGCCTCGCCATTACAACTCGCGGTGATGGCGGCACGGATTGCCTCGGGGAAGGCGGTTCAGCCAAACCTTGTCATCTCGCAAGCGGACAGATTCCGCCGAACCGTCGAGTTTCCGGCGCTCGACATTAATCCGTCGCACTTTGAACTTGTCCGGGACGGCATGTACGACGTCGTCAATCGCCCGCGCGGGACAGCTTACGGATCGCGGGTCTCCCGTAAATCCAGGCAATTTGCCGGAAAGACCGGAACCAGCCAGGTTCGGGCAATCACCAGCGAGGAAAGGGAAACCGGGGTCATCAGCAACGAGGACCTGCCAAGGCATCACCGGGACCACGCGTTGTTCGTCGCCTACGCGCCGTTCTCCACTCCCGCGATCGCCGTCTCCATAGTTGCCGAGCATGCCGGCAGCGGCTCACGAATTGCGGCCCCGATCGCCAGGGACATGCTCCTCGCTGCCTTCGACCTCGGCCTGACTGACGACGGCCCACGTGATCTGCAACGCTCACCGTCGACCAGAGACCTTTCCGGTCTAGGGTGATCGCGGTTTCAAGGGATCCGGACATGGTCACCCTGCCTACGGTCAGAATCCAGGCGATGGCCGGAGGCGTGCACGATGACCGCCGGTCCCGTCGCACCCTTCACCGTTCTCCCGGTTTCGAACGCTACCCGACCGCGACATGACATTCATTTCGCACCAGCAACGGTCCGCGCCGACCGGACTCTCGAAGGCCCTGCATTTCCATTGGGCCCTGGCCTTTCTCCTTGCGGCCATTGGCGGAGTCGGCGTCCTGATGCTGGTGTCGGTGGCGGGCGGGCAAATGGATCAATGGGCCTTTCCACAACTGACCCGCCTCATTGCCGGGCTGTGCCTGATGTCAGTCATCGCCTTCGTGCCGATACGCGTATTCCGGAGCCTTTCGGTCGCCGCCTACCTGTCCGCACTCGCGCTGCTCGTGGCCGTTGCCTTTGTCGGCGAAACCGGGATGGGCGCCCGGCGCTGGATCGAATTCGGACCGTTTCGGGGGCAGCCTTCCGAACTGATGAAGGTCACGCTCGTCATGATCCTGGCCTGGTACTATGATTCCCTACCTCCGGAACGGACTTCCCGCCCGCTCTGGATCCTGCCCCCTGTAATCCTTACCGTCGTTCCAGCAATTCTGGTTTTTCGCCAGCCGGACCTGGGGACCGCAACATTGATTCTCATGGGCGGCGCCGTCATGATGTTCATCGCGGGTGTCGCCTGGCAGTATTTCGTCGCCGGTGCGGGGCTCGTTGTTGGCAGCATTGCCACGGTGTTCCTGACACGCGGCACGGATTTCCAGTTCCTGGAGGACTATCAATACGTGCGTATCGAGACCTTTCTGAATCCGTCATCGGACCCGCTGGGCGCCGGTTATCACATCACGCAGTCGATGATCGCTCTCGGATCGGGAGGGGTTTCGGGACGAGGATTCATGCAGGGCACGCAAAGCCGTCTCAATTTCCTGCCGGAAAAGCACACCGACTTCATCTTTACGACGCTTGTCGAGGAAATGGGCATCACGGGTGGAATTGTTCTTGCAGTCGGATACTGCCTGATCGTCCTGTTCTGTGTCCTGTCCGCCCTCACCAACAGGAATCGCTACGGTTCGCTCCTGACCCTGGGTATCGGCTGCACATTCTTTCTTTACTTCGGCGTAAACATGTCGATGGTCATGGGCCTTGCTCCCGTCGTGGGGGTGCCGCTGCCCCTGGTGTCCTACGGAGGCTCCGCCATGATCGTCATTCTGGTCGCGTTCGGTCTCGTTCAAAGCGCCCATGTCCACAAGCTGCGATGATCTCCGTGACCGGGGGCTGGAATTGACCGGGACCATGTCATGACGGTCAGGGTGCACTATGCGGGCAACCCGGCGGATTGGCCACGCTACCGGCCCGTTCTCGAAACCGGTTTGCGGGAACATGGAATCAACGCGTCTTTCGGAACCGGTGACGCGGACCGACCGGAGGACATCGAATACCTGGTCTACGCGCCAAGCGGCCCGGTAAACGACCTGTCCCCCTTTCGTAATCTCGTCCTCGTCCAGTCCCTTTGGGCCGGCGTGGACGGGATCCTCAGGGACCCTGCCCTGAATTGCCCGCTGGCCCGCATGGTGGATCCCAGCATGATCCAGGGAATGACCGAATACATTGCCGGCCACGTCCTTCGCCACCACCTGGGAACCGACCGCTTTGCGAAGGCCAGGCCGGGCGAATGGCTTTCCGGTCTCCTGCCTCCGCCCGCCTCGAAGCGGCGTGTCGGAATTCTTGGAGCCGGAGTCCTCGGGACGGCTGCTGCGAATGCCCTGGTCAAGCTTGGTTTTGACGTCACGACATGGAGCAGGACGCCCAAGTCAATCCCTCATGTGCGGTGCCTGCACGGGGAAGCCGGGTTGGCGGATACTCTTCAGGCAAGTGATATCCTCGTGATCATGTTGCCGCAAACGCCCGAGACCGACAACCTGCTTGAATTGCGGACCTTGTCGATGCTGCCGGTCGGTGCGGCCGTCATCAATCCAAGCCGCGGCTGGGTGATTGATGACGATGCCCTGCTGGAAAAACTCAATTCGGGACACCTGTCAGGGGCGACACTCGATGTCTTCCGGGTCGAACCCCTGCCCGCCAGGCATCCCTTCTGGTCACACCCGGATATCCTGATCACGCCGCATGTCGCATCGGAGACACATCCCGAATCCGCCGGAAAAGTGGTCGTGGAGAACATTCGCCGTGGCGTTTCGGGAGAGCCATTCCTGCACCTCGTTGACCCTGAACGTGGTTATTGAACACAAGGTCGCCTTCGTGGCCGCCTGTGTTCAACTGGACCCTGTCGCTTGCGGATCGATTCCCATGCGATTTCACCGCTCAAGGCGCGTGCGTCGATTCGATCTTAGTCAAATCTGAGTGCATTCCTGATCCGCAGGCCCGGGCTGACTCCGGTCAGTCGGAAGGACTTCCTTCACTCTTTCCCGCAACGCCGGCAGGACTTCGTTTTCGAACCAGGGATTTTTCCTGAGCCACGCGTTGTTCCGCCAACTTGGATGGGGCAAGGGGACAGTCCCGGGGAAACACTCCCGCCAGTTTCGAACCGTTTCGGTCACCCCTCCCGTGCGTTTGCCAAGGTGCCACACGAGCGCGGGTCCGCCGACAAGTACCGTCAGTTCGAAATCGGGCATCGCTCCCAGTACGCGGTCTCTCCACGTGTCGGCACACAGCTGAGGTGGCGGCAGGTCCGCGCCAGAGGCACTGTATCCGGGAAAACAGAATGCCATGGGAAGGATGGCGAAACAGCGTCGATCATAGAACTCATCCGCCGACACACCGAGCCATGCGCGCAGCCGATCCCCGGACGGGTCTGCGAACGGTCGCCCCAGGCGATGGACTCTCGCCCCCGGCGCCTGCCCCGCGATGAGAATCGGCGCTGTCGCCGACAGCCACGGAACCGGTCGGGGACTGTGTCCGGTGGCAGTCTGCTGAAACATCGGCTGGCACAGCCTGCAGGCCCGAATTTTTTCCTCAAGACGATCGATTGCCTGACTCATACGGCCCAATTTCCACGAATCCGACCATTGTTCCACCGCATTCGTTCCGGCACGCCGCGCCACAGCCGATCGTGGCTTCGGAAGCGTGCTGCAGCTTTCGCGAGACGGATCCACCTACCGGGCATGACCATGCATTCGCGCGTAATTCCGTTCCGCGGTCGTCGTTCAGAGATGTTTCGTCTTTCTCGAGCCGTTCGACATTGATTTTGGAAAGATGTTGTCAAGATCATCCGTTTTAACTGCGCAAACGGACCGGGTTGAATTCATGTTTCCACATGTCCGCACTTGTCGTGCCGCGAGCGATACTGAAATCGCTATGCATCGAGCGTGCCAGGACCATTAGGCTTCATTTTTTTGTTTCTCCCCTTCCATGGGTCGCCGGGACGCAACGAAAGCAACCTTTCGAGAACCGTGCCTGCCGCATCTTCCGCCCGCCACTCGCCTCCCGGCCTGAGAAGTGCACTCATGTCGGCATTGAACTGCGCATCGCGAAGCTTGCCCACTAGATTCTTTTCAAACACTGAACTCTGCACGGGTTACCGGAGACCCTTCACGAACCTTGTATTCCTGGAACGTCTCCGCAATCCGTCCCGCGTCGCTTCGGTTGTCGCCGATGCCGTTGGCCAAGTCGAACAGGTCCCGACCCTTACGGCGCTGGTAGAGCGCCGTCAGCGCGGTCGCCAGCGACTCGTCGGGCTGAAAGGTCCCGATATCTGCCGCTCCACTGAACCGCCGCGATGCGCCCGAGAACGGCCGCCGCGTCAAACCCAGCACCGAAAAAGTGTTCGCGCGTGTTGATCTCGAACTTGAGACGCAGGCGCATCGCGGGAACATCCTCGGAAAGGAACCGGTAGCCAAACGTTATCCGTCCTTGCGCCTGCTTCCACCGCGCTTCGCCCAGCCAGGGATCGAGTGCTTTCGGCAACCGATCCTTCAATCGACCAGCAGGGCCAGGCTCAATCCAGACCAGATCCATATCCTCGGAGTAGCGCACGGGCAGTGTCAGATAGGGCATTTCGAGTGCCGTGCCTCCCCTGAATGCCAACGTCCTGGAGAGAACAGGATCAGAGAAAATTGCGACCAAGGCACGGCTGATGACCAGGTCCTGTTCGACCTGAAATCCCGCGCTCCACGGCGCCCGCTCCCGTCAATGGGTGATGTCGTCCCGCGGGATCATGCGTCCACCTCGACGGCCGAGTTCACGAACAGCCGCCAGTCCTTCGACCGGTGAGCATTTGTGACGCTCTTGCCGGGAAGAAGTCTCGTGAGGTTTCGCGCGCGCTGTCGCACATGTTCCTTGAGCAGCACGACCTCTTCTCCGGCCCCGACATGTTCAGGAAGATGGCCCAAACGCTGTGCCCAGGGGATCGGCACCGACTCGGAAGCCTCGACAAGGTGTTCCGGTTCCATGTCTTCACCGAGATCTGAAAGCACACCTGCCACCCGGTCCAATCCGCCGGCACGACGCATGTATCCGACGAAATCGACCGCTTTCGCTTTCACGGTGGAGACCACGACCGTTCCACGCGGATTGTTGAAGCTTTCGACCGGCACTGCGGGAAGGTTTCGGCGCGAAACGATGGTTATCTTGACCGAACCGCACACGATTGCCGGCCGGTTCCTCTCAAGGACGACCTGTAGCTCCTGCGGGCGATGATGTGCCGAACCGTGGTACCGGGCGGCCGAGAGCAGACCCACGTAGTCCCGTGTATTCCGGTGCTCCATGAGCGCAGGGATGAAACGATCCGCCGGCAGGCAGCCGAGCCTTCGGTACCCTGACGGCACAATTACTCGGAATCCCCGCGCCGGGCTTGCAATCTCCCCCTGGTCGCGAGGCGACTCAACGCCTGGCCCGCCGCCGCCCCGGAGACCCCGGGTGCCGAGCGAAGTTCCGACGAGTTAAAGTGATACTGGCCGCGGGAGGCCAGATCCGCAACGACGTTGCGTGCACGCCGGGCAGAAGACGACAACATGGCACTCGTAAAGTGGCATTATTCGTCACATTACGATAGCAACATTGTAATTCTGGATACCCGGATAAACTGATCTTGCCCTTTGAAATCTAGATCCAGACCTGCCATGTCCCGGCGGGAAACTCGCGCCCACGCCGAAAACGCCGCCGTGCAGCGAATTACCACCAATGTCTTTCACGAAATTGCTTGTCCTGTGAGCCTCTTGCAAAATTATTGAGTTGAGCAACCGATGAACAGGGCCGAGTTCCT
>JAPOVX010000362.1 GCA_026707935.1 Paracoccaceae bacterium | reverse complement strand
GGGGGGAATGCCGAAAATCCCGGGATTCCGGGGGGCGCGGTCGCGCGCAAGCCCACGCCGGATACCCGGCACTGTTCAGCGGCTGGTCAATTCGATATTTTTGCAAGAGGCTCGACCTGTTATTTCTGCCTATATTTATATTCTATCTCAATTGTCCCTGCGTCCCGAGATGTACATCAGTCAATCGCACGGGGTCGGGTGAAGCCGGGAACCCGGCATCCGGCACGACGCCCGGCAGTTACCTTCCTGTCTGCCGGGCACGGTCGAGGGGTGGCGCATGCGTTTTCGGGACTCACATGCATGGCGGTCGGCGGCTGGCAAACCCGAACGGATTGTGGGTTGCGCCTCCGGCAGCAACCGGCGACCGGACGCCGCCGCGGCAGGCCGGACGGAGACGGGGATGCCTGTTTCGTTTTTGCCGACCCTGGCGGTTGCGGCCTCAGTCCTTTCCTTGGCGTTTTCGGCGCACGCCCAGGCGCAGGCGACGACCGCGCGCGGCAATGCGCCTGCGGCTGGCCAGAGGATCGAACGTTTCGAACCGGCCACCTCGACCGACGGCATCGAGATTGGCACCTCCGGCATCACCATCACGACGACGAAGGACTAGGAGCACGGTATTTCCGGTCAGCATTCAGGTGCGAGGACCGTCAGGATCGGATCCCGCGCGGACACGATCACGACCGGCGGGAAGCTCTCCCTCGGCATCCTGGCGTCGCACAAGGGCAGCACGGGCGACGAATTCCTCTGCGTTTTATCTACGGACATAAGGACGAACCGGTCGGGCGAAGGCGCAGACGCGTACGGCATCTGGAGCGAGACGATTGCATCCGTTCGGCTCGACGCCGTCGTGGGGGGCGCCAGCATCGCCACCTGCGGCGGCGGCTCACACGGAATGTTTCGACAGAACAATCGTCCGGGTTCTGGCCCGGCCGGACCGCTCACTCTGGACGTCGGTGGCAGTGTCCCGATCGAGACCTCGTGCGGCAGCGCCCACGGGTTTTCGCCCTGAACGGCGTCGAGCGCAGTCTCGGCGGCGGGAGCCGGGTTGCGGTGTCCGGCGAGACGCTCGCAGACGGCGACCCGTCGCCCCGGCTGCTGACCGACGCAGCGTTGCCTGGCGGAGCGGCAACCTCGCCCTGCGCGTCGCCGCCGGGTCCTGCGCTCCCGCGACGCGGAATTCGGCGGACATCGCGAGCTCGGGATGGAGTTCTAGGGCCGTGTACCCGAGAAAACACTGGCAGTTACCGGTGATGCCGATCAGGCGGTGGAAGCAGCGGCATCCGTGCGGGCCGTTGATTCTCAAACCAAGTCACTTGGCAAAGCGGAAAGTGGCGTTCCGCGGTCCGGCGTCGCACGGAGACCCGGTCGGGTTCTGCCGAAACCGGCGCGCTGTTATGCCCGGTCTCGTGGCAACCGCGCGCACCATACCCAACCGCCTTGCCCAAAGGTCCTCGGGGGTGGTATCGCGCGAATCGTTTGGCCTGCACCCCCGGGAGGTCATCATGGTCATTTCGCTCAGGCGCCTGTTGGGAGGTGCCGCAATCATTGCCGCGGCCGCGGCATCCCCGGTTCAGGCCATTGCCCAGGCGCCGGGCGGCACGATGGTGATTGTCGGAACGAGCAGTCCACGCCACCTGAACCCGGCAGTACAGTCCGGAGCCGCAACGGCAATTCCGGGAACCCAACTCTTTGCTTCGCCGTTGAAGTACGACGGACAGTGGAATCCGCAGCCTTACCTGGCCAAGAGCTGGAGCATCGCGGAAAACGGCCTGTCCGTGACGCTGAACCTTGTTGACAACGCGGTCTTCCACGACGGCACGCCGGTCACCTCCGAGGATGTGGCCTTCTCGATCGAGACGATGCGGAACAACCACCCGTTCACGTCGATGTATGCGCCGGTCACGGCGGTCGAGACACCCGATACTCACACGGCGGTGATCAGGCTCAGCCGTCCCCACCCCGCGATCATGCTGGCGCTCTCCGGCCCCCTGTGCCCGATCATTCCGAAACACGTTTTTGGCGATGGCCAGAACATCAGGAGCCACCCGGCCAATGCTGCGCCCATAGGGTCGGGTCCGTTCAGGTTCGTGTCGTGGGAACCGGGCGGAGACATCGTGCTGGAGCGGTTCGACGACTTCTTCATCGAGGGCCGCCCCTATCTCGACGGCATCGTGATCCGCCGCATCAGGGATAGCAGCGCGATCGTCATTGCAATGAAAAACGGCGATGCGGACATGTATCCCTTCGTAGGCGAGAGCCGCGAAATCAGGGCACTCGAAGAAGCGGAGGATCTCGTTGTCACCAGGACCGGTTACGAAGCAGTCGGACCGATCGTCTGGCTCGCCTTCAACGCCGGGAAGGAACCGCTGAACGACGTTCGGGTGCGGCAGGCCATTGCATATGCAATCGACCGGGACTTCATCGTCAACGCTTTGCAACGCGGCAGGTCGACCATTCAGCGGGGTCCGATCATCGAGTCGAGCCCCTTCTTTGATGAAACCATCGAGGCGTATGATCTCGACCTCGAGAAGTCCAACGCTCTGCTCGACGAGGCCGGACACGTGCCGGATGGCGACGGTACGCGCTTCAGGTTGACGATCGACTATGCGCCGTTTTTGCCCGAACAGCTCAAGACACCGGCGGAGTACATGAAATCGCAGCTCAGGAAGGTGGGTATCGGGATCGAACTGCGCGCGTCGCCCGATCTCGCCACCTGGGCGAATCGTGTTTCGACACACGAATTCGATCTGACGATGGACTTGCTTTTCAACTGGGGCGACCCGGTGATCGGCGTGCACCGGACATACCTGTCGTCGAACATTCTCAAAGGCGTGATCTGGTCGAACACGCAGCAGTATTCGAACCCCAAAGTGGACGAACTGCTGGAGGCGGCGGGAAAGGAAATCGACCCCGCAAGGCGCAAGGCGCTCTACAGCGAGTTCCAGCACGAGGTGGCCAGGGACTTGCCTGTATACTGGCTCAACTCGCTTCCGTTCCACTCGGCCTTCAGGAAGAGCATGGTCAACCCGCCTCTCGGTATCTGGGGACCGATGCAGTCGATGGACGATCTGGCCTTTCAGTGATGCGTCCGCGTCCTCCGGTTTGATCGACGGGCGCACTCGAACCCGGAGCGTGCATGGACACGATACGCTTCATGACGATGCGACTCCTCTACGGGCTGATCCTCGTTCTCGGCGTCGTCGTGGTAAATTTCCTGTTGATCCACCTGGCGCCCGGCGACCCGGCCGAGGTCATTGCCGGGGAGATGGGAGGGGCAACCGAAGAAATCATGAGCCGGATTCGGGCCGATTACGGCCTCGACGAGCCGGTGCTCACCCAACTCGGGATCTACCTGGGCAACGCCGTGATGCTGGATCTCGGCACCTCCCACTTCTTCAATGCACCCGTTACCCAACTGATCGGCGCGTGCATCGGCCCCACGATCCTGCTGGTCCTTTCTGCTCAGCTGCTCTCGATCGTCATCGGCACGATCATGGGCGTCCTGGCCGCGCGCAAGCCGCATGGCCCGTTCTCGGCATTCGTATCGGTCTGTTCTCTTTTCGGTTATGCCCTGCCCGTGTTCTGGACCGGCATCATGCTCATCATCCTGTTCGCCTCGATCATTCCGATTTTTCCTGTCGAAGGATACGTGTCCGCGCGCTTCGAAGGCGGCCCCGTTGCCTATGCTTTCGACGTGCTGCATCACCTCGCCCTGCCGGCACTGACGCTGGCCATCATTTTTCTTGCGCAATATGCACGAATCGCGCGCGCTTCCATGATCGAGGTTCTGGGTGCGGACTATGTCCGCACGGCACGGGCGAAGGGCGTGGGCGAGATGACGGTCGTTTTCTGGCATGCGCTGCGCAACGCGGTCTTGCCGCTCTTGACGGTCGCGGGAATGCAGTTCGGGAACCTGTTTTCCGGAGCCTTGCTGATAGAAACGGTTTTCAATTGGCCTGGGATGGGCACGCTCGCATATGAGAGCATCCTGAGGCGGGATTATCCCACGGTGATGGGTGTCCTGATCATTGGTGCGGCGATGGTCGTCGCGGCCAATATTCTGACCGATATCGGGTACCGCTTAGCGGACCCGCGCATCCGAACGGGGGGCCGCGCTTGAACGACACGGTCGAACAGGCTGTCGAAGCGGTTTCGCCGTTGGGCGAGGCGTTGATCGTGCTCCGGCAAAACAGGCCGGCCGTGTTCGGGTTGGTGCTGCTCGGCTTGGTCGTCTGTTTCATTCTCTGCGGCAAGATCTTGCAGCCCGATCCCTTCGAGATCGTCTCGGCACCATTCAGCCCGCCGGGTCAGAACGGCTTTTTGCTGGGGACGGACTACCTGGGCCGGTCGATATTCACGGGCCTCCTGGCAGGTGGCGCATCGACACTCGCGGTCGGGTTGGCCTCGGCCGCGCTCTCGGTGTTCATCGGTGTCACTGTCGGCGCCCTCGCGGGATATTTTGGCGGCATCATCGACGACGTGCTGATGCGGGTGGCTGAGTTCTTTCAGGTGCTGCCGGCGCTGCTGTTCGCAATGGTGCTCGTCACCCTCTTCACCCCGTCTCTTTTCACCGTTTCGTTTGCGATCGGCGTCGTGCTCTGGCCACAGACCGCACGCCTCACCCGGGCCGAATTCCTCCGCATTCGCGAACTCGAATATGTCCTCGCGGCCCGTGCCATTGGCGCGAAGGACGCCCGGATCATGCTGCGCGTCATCCTGCCCAACGCGCTGCCGCCGCTCATCGTCTCCGCCACATTGACGGTTGGAATCGCGATTCTGTTCGAAAGCGGCTTCTCATTCCTCGGCCTCGGCGATCCCAACGTGATGTCCTGGGGCGTCATGATCGGGGCCAACCGCAACTTCATCCTCGACGCCTGGTGGCCGGTGACGATTCCGGGCGTGGCCATTTTCCTGACCGTGTTCGCGGTCAGCCTCATCGGCGACGGTCTGAACGACGCCTTCAATCCGGAACTTCGAGGCCGCTAGGATGAGCCTGCTCGAAGTCGACGATCTCCGCGTCTCGTTCTCCGCCCGTCACGGTGAGGTTGCCGCGCTCGACGGTGTCTCTTTCCGCGTCGACGAAGGCGAGACCCTGGGCGTCGTTGGCGAATCCGGTTGTGGCAAGTCGATTATGGCGCTTACGGTCATGGGGCTCATTCCCCATCCGCCGGGGCGGATTACCGGCGGTTCGATCAGGTTCAGGGGCGAAGAGCTGGTCGGTGCAAAGACTTCCCGGCTGCGCCGGTTGCGGGGCGCAGAGATCGCGATGATCTTCCAGGAGCCGATGACGTCTCTCAACCCGGTTTTTCGCGTCGGTGACCAGATCGCGGAAGCCGTCTTGCTGCACCAGGATGTGAGCAAGGCAGAGGCATGGAATCTGGCCGTGGAGTTCATCAGGACCGTCGGAATCCCGGAACCGGCCACGCGCGCACGCGCCTATCCGCACGAGTTGTCCGGCGGAATGCGCCAGCGGGTGATGATTGCGATGGCGATGAGCTGCCGCCCCAGGCTCCTGATCGCCGACGAGCCGACGACGGCGCTCGACGTGACTGTACAGGCTCAGATCTTCGGCCTGATGCGCGATTTGCAGGAGGAATTCGGTGTCGGGATCATCATGATTACGCACGACATGGGCGCAATCGCGGAACTGTCGGACAGGGTGGCGGTGATGTATGCCGGACGGATTGTCGAGCATGGAACGGCCGATGAGATCCTCGACACGCCGTTGCATCCATATACGCGCGGCCTGATCGCATGTATCCCGACGTTTGGAAAGGAAACGGGCAAAGTCGAGCGATTCCCGCCACTGGAAGAAATCCCGGGAATCGTTCCTCCTTTGCACCTACTGGACAAGGGGTGTGCGTTTGCGGATCGGTGTGCGCTTGTGCACGATGCCTGCGGAGTGGCACCGCCGCTTTCGGGCGGCCCACATTCGGTCGCCTGCCATGCTGCCGGGGGTCCGGCTTGAACCATCCTTCGCCCATCCTCGACGTCAGGAACCTTTCGGTTCGCTTTTCGATTGGCCGCGGGAACCTGTTCGCAAGACAACGCTACCTGCATGCAGTACGCGACGTATCCTTTTCGGTGCAAAAAGGCCGAACCCTCGGGGTTGTCGGCGAAAGCGGGTCAGGGAAAACCACGGCGGCAATGGCCGCGATCGGCCTCACGCCGGCGTACGAAGGTCACGTGGAGTTTGCGGGCCGGGATCTACTGGCGCTTTCTCCGGACGACTTGCGTGCAACGCGCCGGAAACTGCAGGTGATTTTCCAGGATCCCTATTCATCGCTGAACCCGCGCGTCCGGGTCGGAGCGGCAGTTCGCGAGCCCATGGACTTGATGGGAATCGGCACACCTGCAGAACGCGAGGCGCACATATCCGAATTGTTCGACCTTGTCGGACTGCACCCTGACCAGATGGTGCTGTTTCCGCACCAGTTCTCGGGCGGCCAGAGACAGCGGATATCCATCGCACGCGCATTGGCGCCAAGTCCCGACGTGATTGTCTGCGACGAGCCGGTCTCGGCGCTCGATGTAGCGATCCAGGCGCAGATCCTCAACCTCCTGCGCAAGCTGCAGGTCGAATTCGGCGTGGCGTACCTGTTCATCAGCCATGACCTCGGCGTTGTCCGGTTCATGTGCGACGATGTCGTCGTCATGTACCTGGGCAAGGTCGTCGAAACCGCGACACGGGCAGACCTTTTTGAGCATCCGCGGCACCCCTACACGCGTGCGCTGCTTGACTCTGTACCCTCGGTTAAACGGCGCAAGAGCCGCGGCTACACCCGCGTCGCCGCGATCGCCGGCGATCCGCCGAGCCCGGTCAACCTGCCCAGGGGTTGCGCGTTCGCCGCCCGTTGCCCCTGCGCGCGCTCGAATTGCCGGGAAGATGCCCCCAAACTGAAGACCGAAGGCGCCCGTTCGGTCGCCTGCCACTTTCCCCTCTGATCCCGATATCCGGCAAAATCTCCGTCTTTCGGGCGAAACGCATCACCATGATGAATCCCGACTTTCCGTTGGCGGGAGACATCGCCGTTCCTGATGGCCGAATCGTCGAGTTCGGGCGTCTCGACAAGTTGGGGTTGCCGGCTCGCTGCATGTTCCCATGGGTCACTTGCTCGACCTCGCTGCGTGTCCCCGATCAGCCTTCAACCGTCGGCCCTCCGGACCAGCATTTCCGTGAGGCGATCCAACTCGCCGCCTTGCCCTTCAATGATCTTGTCCATCTCGAGCGGCAGGGCCGCGATGTTGGCCCGGTGCGTGGCATCCAGGTCGTCCAGCGCGTTTTCGAGTCTGATGTCAAACCGGGAATACCGTTGTTCCCCAGGTTTATCACGTGCAGCGCGGAGCTGCTGCCGGGCATGGTTGTCGATTCCGCGGGATTTGTGTCTCCCCGTCGGCCTGCTGACCCCGGTGAACACCGCCACGGCCGTATTGTATCCGGTGGCCGCATGCGGCGTGAATCCGGTTGCGGGTCCCGCCATCGCGGGGATGCGGCTGCCGGTCCGGGAGCCGAACGGGCCCCCGCAATCCCAACCGCCCTGGGCCCGCTGCCGTTCCAGGTTCCGCGGCCATGGAAGTCGGACATGTCCGGCCTGCGGTAGCGGCAAACAGGTTGCCGCCCCCATGCAAACGAAAGGAGCGGCCGAAGCCGCTCCCTCTAGAATTCGTTGACCGTCCGGTTCAGAACAAGAAGGACAGGCCCAGGCTGGCCACGTTCCTGTCGCCGCCGAGATCCGGGCGATCTGCGATATCAATGTCGTTGTCGCCGTCGTTGTCAGTCACAATTTGTCCGATTTCGGCCAGGCCCAGGTCCCCGACAGCCATCCTCGGAACCCGCCCGACTCCCGCAACCAGCCTGGCGCCGCCGCCGAGGTCGTGGCTGAAGCCAACGCCCGTGCCCCTGAAGCCGACTCTGGGGATGATCCCGACAATGTTTTGAAAGATGATTGGCTGGATGTTGGTCAGATTGGTCCTGGCGTAGACCATCGTCAGCGTCGATGCGCCCATCGTGTAGGACACTTCGATGCCGTGCCCCCTGTAGCCAGCTTCGAACGTTCCGTCGGCTTCTCCGATGCCTGTACCACCCACAGCCGCGCCTGAACCGAGGTGCGTGTAGGGTTGGTCGCGCTTTGCCCAGAAGGCTTTGGCCGCAATCGGGCCGTTGCTGTAGCCGATGCCGGCACTGATCGCCTTCTTGCTGTCGTAGCCGACACCGACGGTCGCACCGGATGTGCTGAAGCTCACCCCGATCGCGTAGGAGGTCTTCTCGACCTCAAATGAGCCGGCTACAAGGTCGCCACTTGGGTTTGAGATATTCGCCACCCCTGGCGCGCGGTCGCTTGTCTCGGCTGAAATCGCGAAGGCGAAGTTGCCGACGCTCAGGTCGTAGCGGGCCTGTGGAGCGGTCCCGCCCCGGATGTCCTCGACAACGTCGTCAACGCCCAGGCCATTCAGGCCGACATCGGCGATCCCGCCGGCAAGAACGTCGGCCGCATCGTCGTGGCCGTAGGTGAGCGTGCCAAAGGCGCCGCTGACGAAGACCGTTCCCGTGTCCGCTGTGCCGTCGAAGGTGTCGAACCCGACCTTCCCGCCGAAGCTCAGGCCGCCGTCGGTGGTGCCGGAGCCGATGAAATCGACGCCAATCTCACGCATGAGCATTTGCTTCGACTTGTTGACAAGACTTCCGTTTTCGTCCGTGGGCGCGGAGTTGTACTCGATGCCGAACTTGGCATCGCCGGAGATGGTGATCTCGGCGACGGCCGGCCCGCAGGCAAGGGTAAGGGCGGTCGTTGCCGCAAGCAGCTTTTTCATTTGCTGTCCTTTCAGATTGACGGTTTTTGTGGAACGGAGGGAAGCGGCCCAAGGAAAGACCCGAAACGTCGAGCCACGTCCGTGCGGTCAGGATCGTCCCGCCGTCGGGAGCGAAGCGACGGCAGCCCTCCTCCTGGCGGGCGGTACGGGCAAGTCCGGTCGCGCCGGTCATCCGGCCGCCCCCGACAGACGAGGAGCGATCGGCGCTGTACCGGGTCAGAGCGAGCCGGCCGCCGGCGTAGACCCCGTCGCCCCTGCGCCAGGCCAGCCCGCCGCGGCAATCCGCCCGCCGCAACCGCCCCGTGTGGTTGCCGCTGTCGTCGTCGACGTGCAGCAGGGCGCCGGGCAGCGCCTCGTGGACCGCCGCGCGAGCGGCGTAGCAGCCGATGAAGGACTCGGCCGAGGAGAAGTCGAGGCCGGTGAAACCCTCGACCACGGTCACGTCGCGGGCACCGTTGGGCGCCCACAGGTCCGTGCGCCCGCCCTGTTCGCTGTCGTAGAGCGGCGTTCCGTTTATCGCGAGGACCGTCTCGCCGCCTTCGCTGTCGGCGTTGACGATGGTGCCCGCCGACGTGCCGCAATTCTCGACCTGCAGATCATGGGCATGAATGCCGTGTGACTGAACGCCCCTGGTCTCGATGGAGCCGCCCCACAGGTCGGTGGCGATGTCCGCCCGAACGTGGTGCGTTGCAATGATTCTGCAAGATCCGGTGGCCTGGGAGGTCGCGTCCACCTCTGTGCTCTCTGTGTCGATAAGGACATCGCCGGAACTGTTCGCGTTCCTTGAGGTGTTAATTCCGTAACCGCCCACCCCGCGCGTCGTCACGCCGCCGTCCGCGACCGGTATGTCGTTGTTCCCTTCGCTACCGTGACTTGCGAGTATTCCTCCGGCGGAGTCGTCCCCGGCGGTTATGAAGAGGCTCCGTAGGTCCAACAGCACATCGCCCGCGCCGTTAAGGTGTTGAACGAAAACCCCTTGAGCGTCGTTGCCGCCCGAGGTTTCGGTCGCGATGCCGACACCGACGTCCGGAGTGAGCGATCCGGCCGGTCCGGAGCCCAGATGATTGTGCTGTGGAAATATTCCGTGTGAGCTGTCGCCGCGGGCGGTGTTGCAGCCGCCCCTCACCACGGCGTCGAGCCGTGAAGACGCGGCCGTCTCGCCAAAAATTCCGACCGCGCTCGAGGCTGCGCCCGATTTGTTCGTCCGTATCTTCATTGATAACAGGCGGAGGAATACGTCGCCGGCGCTGTTGCACTTGTGCGACGACGGGATGCCTTGGGAAAGCCTCCCACCGGCCGTGATCGTGTCCGGGCGGGACTCGATCCTGGCGATCCCCGCACCGGAATGCTGCCCGGTTATGCCGTGCTCTTGGTCCTCCGTCTTTTCCACCGTGATGCCGGGTGTGCTTATCGCGAAGTCGTCGGTCGAGTCGGCCTGTTTGATGCACTGGATCCGCTGGCCGGCTACCGGCGTTGTCTGTGCCTGGGCGCGCGCCGAAATCTCCTGGGAAAGGATTGCAACCGGAACCGGTACCGCCGCTGGCTGGCACCGAAGGGCGTCTGGTCGTCGGGTGCTGTCGGACGCGCCGGCAGCAATCCGTTCGGGTCCTCCTGCCGCCGGCAGCCATGCTCGTGAGTATTGAAAACGCATGCGCCACCCCTTGGTTGTGACCGGCAGCCGAAGCCGTAGCTGCCGGGGGTCGGAACGCCGTGTGTCAGGTTCCCCACTTCAACCGATTCCGGCGAACTGTGAAAATCTCTGGATGGAGTCGCAATAGATGTCGAGTGAAAAAAAAGACAGTATTACAGCAGGTTAAGAACCCACTATCAATCAGAACGCTGACTACACGGTTGCCGCTTGGAACCTGCTGATTTGTGCCGGCACCCCTGCACATGAGCGCATGCAACCCTGCCGAAACCATGGTCGTCCGACCCTACGGACAGGTCCCTGACACGGCGGGCCGATGTCGACGTCGGCGTCGCTCCGAAACCAACTTCTGCAGGCTTCCGCCGCTCAGGAATCGCCGGTTACCAGGCCCGTTTTCCGTGCGCTGTCCCAGCGTTTCAGGCCGATCGCGCGCCCCGAACTTGGCGAACAGGTTGCGCAGGTGAAGACGCACGGTGCGCGTGTCCAGGACCAGCTCATCTGTGGATTCGCGTTCAAATTGTTGAACTCAACCTTTTGAACTGGACTTGACAGTCAAGACGTCGGGGAATGGGCTCGAAGCGAAGCTGCATATCTGGCCGCTGTTGCAATTGGAACCCAACACAGATCCCTTGAAGCGCTCGGAACCGTTGGTAGTGTTCCGCATTCGTTCCTCTGTAGCCCCGACCGCCGCGCGGCGGCGGCCCGGTCGCGAAAATCGCACGGACGTTGAGCGTTGTGTGCAGGAGAAGACTAGAGATGCCGGGCCCGGATAATCGTGAGAAAATCGCGAAAAGCGTGAGGTCATTCTATGACGCACGTTCGGATATCGTTCACAGCGGACCGGGCAAGCCATCCCCGTTTAGAGACGATGCGGCGTTCCTGAGGGGGTTCGACCTTGCCCGGCGATCGCTTTTCCGGTTCATGAAGGAAGGCACCCCGCAGAATTGGGGCGATGTCGATTTCATTGGCAAGTAACGAGGCTATTCCGGTAGGAGGCAGCAACCAATTTCATCGGAGACGGTTTTGACAGCGCGAAAATTCATCGAGACCGGAAAGACGCCTGAACAGGCTGCAAGATCGCTCGGTTATGACAGGGTCGCAGCTCAATAATATTGCCAAGTTGCTACCCTTGCCCTGCGTGCACGAATTCGGGTTCTCAAGCGAACTGCGGGATTGTGCTGGCGGTTTCCCATCCGTTGGCCCATGATGGCAAAACTCGGCTGAATGACATAACCGGACCGCGATTTCCGTGCGTATCAATCGGCTCACGGTCAAGAATTTCAGGAAATTCGAATAGACGACCTTCGAGTTTCATCGCCAGTTCACGATCCTAGTGGGCGACAACGGTGCCGGCAAGACGGCCGTGCTGGACGCACTCCGCATCGGTGCCGAGTACGAAGACCGGCAGATGGGCTTCAAGCGAGAGGTAAGTCTCCTCGGCGATGCCGGGCATTGCACCCTTGTACCCCTCAACCCTGCCGCCCAGGACAACCCGGGCACGAATGTCCGCAAGCATAACGGTACGCATTGCGGTCAGCCCTTGCGTCCATTCGTCCTCGTGCGGCTCGTGCGCGGAAAGTTTCAATCGTTGTTCCGGTGCAAGACGTGCGCCGTCCAACGCAAGGAAGACGAGGTGGGCGGCCGGTTCGTGGTCCTCAGAGAACGCTGCAAGCTCTTTGGAGGTCATCCTGATGTGGACCGGCCAGGCCAAGTAGTCCGTAACGGCTATGGTGCCGGTGTGTCGCGGATGACCCTGATAGCGCCATACCAGTTCGGCCGGAAGCCGGGTGAATCCGTGTTTCCGCAAGTCCCCGCCGTAGGCCAGACTGATGCCGGAAGCGAGCAGCTCCAACGCAATCTTGGCCATTGCGTCGCGCAAGTGTCCGTCGCTCAGCCCGAGGGCTCGCAGATCGGGACTCTCCGAAATTGAGATCCCGACCGAGGGAGACAAGTCCGTTTGGGATGGGGTCATCGGCGTTCCTCCAGCCAGTCCGTCAAAGTCAGTACGCGTACCTGTGGTGCGATTTCCGTGAACAGGCGCTCTTCGTCGGCCGCCATCAGGGGTTCAGGGTACACGATCCCCGGAACCGCGTCTTCACCACAAGAAGGTACTGCCGCCAGTGCAATCAGTTCGGGAGGTCGCGGCGTGAACAAGACACCCGGGGAATTCGTGATGTATGGCCCTATACGGCAAAGCCACAGCCAACTGCGGAAGACCTCATCCAGAAGGCAGCCGATTACCACCCAGATTCGGACCGTGCGTTCCGGATCCATACGGACGACGGGAATGTTCCCGAGATAGGGCATCGCACCCGGATCGATATCCCGTACGCAATCGACCACGATCATAGGCACCAAGCGACGCTATGCTTCGATGATTTCGTGTCGGCACCATTCGCGAGAAGAGCACGAATCGGTATGGACTGCCAGCAGCGCACCTGCACCGATCTCATGCTGCAGGACGTCTCCGAACGACAGCCCTGGCGGGATGTCGTAGACGTCGAAGAAGCTGTCGAGCGAGCTGTGCGTGTGGATCCAGTCGCGAATGCTGCTCCCTACGAATTCGCCATCGCCGTCATGCTTCGAGTGGCTGATGAAGACCCGAATCTTGTCCCGATAGCGTCCAAACGGGTCGTCTCCTCCGCCGTCGGGCGGGAGCTGGTCGAGGTTATGTCGGAGCATTCGACAGAACTCATGGGTAAGGTCCGAGATGAGACGTCGTGCCGGGTCTACATCCGACGCGCCCCAGCGGTCCCACCGCAGGGCCTGCTGTACGACTCCAAGGTCCAGGCCCCGACGGTCCATTGTCACTGGGAAGAACCCGGCCGGAAGCCCGCGCCTGTGGGCGGTTTCCGCAAAGGCGCGCACGTATTCGGCCCACTCGCCATCTTCAATCAAGGACGTCTCCGCCACCACCACGACGGCTGTAAACTCAGAGTCGTCCCAGTCGATTGGCAAGGGAGTCAGCGAGCCTGGTACGGGTTGGCTGCACTCAAGGACGCTTATGGCACGCTCTTCCCCGACGCTTTGGTAGAAATCGCGACTAAAGTGCGTGCGGAGCAAGTCGGCATTTTGCTGCCCTTCGCGAAACGATGGATGCCACACCACGTGAGCGTAAACATCGGACCTTTCGTCAACTCCATGGCATTGAAAACCTAGGCAGTGGACTCAATTGACTGGTCCGCGATCCTCCGGAGCAGGAACCGGCTGATGGCCAGACGCACGGCAGACAGGAAATTTCGGGCAGTCTTGTCATAATGCGTGGCGACCCTGCGGAACTCCTTGATTCGTCCGAAAAAACGCTCGACGAGATTGCGCGTCTTGTAGGTCTCGCGATCAAGTGAGCGTGGTGACTTCCGGTTGGACTTCGACGGAATGACCGCGGTTGCTCCCGCCGTCTCGATCAGGTCAAGAATGGCATCGGTTTCGTAGGCCTTGTCGGCGATCACCGTCTCGTCCTTCCCGAGGTCGGCAAGAAGCACCTCAGCCTGCGTGCAGTCGGCCGCCTGACCCGGGGTCAGAAACACGGTCTTCACCATCTCCTTGCCATCGATGCCGAGATGGACCTTCGTCGTCCGTCCGCCGCGGCTCGACCCGATCTGAGGAGGTCGACCGTCGCGACGCGCTCCGGCACCGTGCCTGTGAACACACGGCATTGCCGACTCAGTGGGCTTCGACGATCCGAAGGTGCGGGTTCGGTCGATCGCTTCGGGGCAGGAGCTGTCTCATTCGGCGATCCAGTGTCGCCAGGCATCCCGATCGTTTCCGTGCAAGCGACAAGAGGTAGGCGTCGGTCACCTGTCGATGCCCTGTGATCTGCATGCCGTTGGAAAACGCCGCCGACACGCAATCGGCGTCGTCTGACCAGAATTCGTGGCCGTCCATGGCGGTGATGTCCTGCAGCAGGGAGAGTGCCTCGGTCGGCGAAACTGCATCGGACGTGAACGCGGAATTGGAAGACAGCCTGACAAACCCGAGCTGGGTCAACGTGCAGGTCGCCCAACCCGGCAAGGCTTCCCGATCGAACCATGAGTGAGCAGGGTCGTGATGGATGTGCGATGGCCCTGCCAGAGCAAACAGCAGATTGAGATCGAGCAGGAAAGTCAATGCTCGTCTTCGTACCGCTTGAAGCGATCGAGGGAAAGGATAGTGCTGTCGGGCGAGACTTCGAACACCGGAAATTCCCCGCGCTTGCGTCCGACCGGACCTGCCTGCTGCAATCCGCGCCGCGCCAACTCGGAAAGCACCGCGCCTACCGAGAGGTTTCGCTCTCCCGCGATCGACTTGGCCGCTTCGAGAATCTCATCGTCGATGTTCATCGTCGTCCTCATGGCGGAGGAACTACCACTTTGATGCAATGATGCCTAGATGCGCCAATGTGGCGGCGACGGCTTTCCCCTTTTGGCGGTGTCGATTACTTCCCCGAACGCCGCATGGTATTCCTCGCCGCGCAGACAGGTGTAAAACGGCGTCCAACCATTTCGACGGCCGGAAAGGATTTCGTGGAAACCGCACTAGTGTTTCGTCACAGAGGTTTTGACGATTCAAAGAGACACAAGCAGTTGCAAAAAAGAATGGCAGCCCATGTCGAAAGAAAAGCGGAAACGCACGGCACTGGTTTATGATTTCGACGGAACCCTTGCTCGCGGCTGCCTGCAGGATGTTTCATTCATCCCCGATATCGGCATGAAAAAGAAAAAATTCTGGGAAGAGGTGAGAGCCCGTGCAAGGGACCAAGATGTCGACGAAATTCTCATGTACATGCAGCTGATGCTTGAAAAGAAACCTGATAAAGTCACTGCGAAATATCTAAGCTCTCATGGCAAAGGCGCAAAGCTCTTCGATGGACTTGCCGACCGTTCCTGGTTCGACCGAATCAACAAGCATGCGAACGGGCTTGGCTTGTCGCTAGAGCACTATATCGTTTCTTCCGGTATTGAAGAGATGATCGAAGGGTGCCGAATTCGCGATGCCTTTACAAGTGTATTCGCTTCCAAATTCCATTACAGGGACTGTGTCGCGGAGTGCCCGGGAGTCGCGATCAACTACACGACCAAGACCCAATACTTGTACCGGATCAGCAAGGGCATCGAAAACCACTGGGACAGAAAGGAAATAAACCGACAAATACCATCGAATGAGCTGCCAATTCCGTTCCGCCGGATGGTCTTTCTGGGTGATGGCGACACAGATGTTCCATCGATGACGATGCTCAGGAAAAAGGGCGGTCACTCGGTCGCGGTCTACGACCCGAAGAAGAACGGCAGGAACGAGGTCCACGAGCTGATTGCCGACAACCGAGTGAATTTTGTGGCGCCAGCTGACTACAGGGAAGGCTCGGAACTGGGCATCATCGTGAAGGGCGTCCTCAGCCACATAGCAAGGCATGATTGCCCGGTCGGGGAAGAACTCGATTAACTCCGTCAACTCGGCTTCGGTCTTTGCGAGTCTGAACCCGTTCCTGGGACAAGCCAAAGACTGTATCGTAGCGTAACCCATAAGAGCGAGCCCGACATGGTGCCGATTCTGGCATAGGACTTTCGTTCGTGCCTTGGGTTTTCGACTCCGTTCTTCTTCATCAAGTTGAGAAGTTTGCGGGCGCTGTGATGTAGCGTTTCGCAATGAATTTCTGCGAGGATCCGTTTGCGAGGAGCGCTTCGATCTCCGGACGATAAAGATCGAGCTTGCTCTTGCCAGGCCATTCGGCCCCCGAACGGGCGCCCTGACACGTTTCTCGCTCTCAGCGCCTTTTTTTGATTCAGGCCGAGATCAAGTCGCGTTAAATCTCGGCAGCCAGTCAAAAGGCCATGGCGATGATCCTGCTCTGGGTGGTCTCGTCGAGCCTCCAGGACCCCGTGATTGCAATGATCCGAACGGCGGCGTTTTTTTCGCCCGGGCCTTCTCGCCCACTCGCAGGTACACGTCCATGATCGGTCCGACACCTCGACACAGAAACGTGCCATGGCTCTCAACCTCGCCCTCACTACCATCATATTCTGGAACACATTTTACATGAACATAGTGACGAATCATCTCGGAATGATCGGCAGGATGCACAATCCAGGACTGATACCCATCACCTCGCCACTTGCCTGGGAGCACATCATCTAGACGGGCAAATTCATGCTCTTGCCGCAGTCATGATTGACCTGTAGCTTCGAACGAAGAACCCGACGGATACAATCGGTATGCGAATCGAACCCGAGATATCAGGTTGTTCAATAGTGCTTATTGGCCGATTTAACCCTGCAATCTTTCATCCGGCTTGGCTAAAAGCAAAGGACATACAGCCCGAATCAAACGAAAACACCGTGAATCTGCAGATCGTTCACAACGACATCGCTAGCTTCACGATCGACACGGTGTCGTACTTCGTCGAGGAACGTCGATTTAAGATTGAAACAACTTCAGGCCCATGGATTAGGATAGCGGACACGACACGAAAAATTTTTGGCGACCACCTTGTCCACACCCCGATCACCGCTTTCGGAATCAACCGGACAATTCATTTCAGACTCGGAAGTCATCAGGCGCGACACAATCTGGGCCGTAGACTTGCACCGCTAGAACCGTGGGGTAGTTTCGGGGAACAACTCGAAGCAGAGGATCGGCAACTGCTTGGTGGGATGACGAAGCTTGTCATGACAAGGAAGTCCATTGTTAACCAAACCCGTGTAAACACGAATGTTACTATTGAACCTTCAGCACGCGTTGCAACCGACGATGATGGTATATACATGCAACTCAACTCTCATCATGCAATCGAAGGATTGCCGGACGGTCATGGTTGCGAGACCGCACTTGAGTTGATCGGTAGCAGATTCCAAGATGTTTCAAATGAAGCTGACCAGATTTTCGATTTGATCATGACCATGGGATCAAAATGACAATTCCGGCCCGTCAAAAAACTGCCTTCGATCTTCCTCTTTCGGAATCACCTTCTTCCGGACTTGAACAGGACGACGATTTGCTCGACAAAATCGTAGCAGACTATAAACGGATCAGTGTTGTACAAGAACGCCACTTCACTCTTCAAGAGGAAGGTGTGGAAGACATTGCCTGGTCGCGCGACGACAACCGTCAGCAAGACAGTATTGACAACATAGTTGTACCCTTCTCGAAAAGGCTCCCCAGAAACATCAACACCAGAAGTTTCAATCCAACCACTGAGTGGGAAGGATATGTCGAAGCCATTGGTGAAGAAGAGTTCACAGTTCGTTTGGTGGACATCAAGTCACCTTCATCTCTGGCAGAGGAAACAGCGACATTCACCATACGGGAACTCGGTCAACGTGAGCGCCACCTACTCGTACCCGGGGCAATCGTACGTTGGATTGTCGGGCTTGAACGGCTGCCAACTGATCAGCGAAGACGGGTTTCAGAACTGCATTTCAGAGATCTGCCAGCCCACTCCGTTCGTGACCACGAACGCGCAAGAAGTAAGGCAAAAGATCTCCTAGCCTCAATCGTCCTGGATGAAGGCTCCTGATCCGGACGAAATAGAGGTAACCGTCTTTGGGCCAGGATACGGCGAATGCATTGTCATACATGCTGGCTCTGGGAAGTGGTTAGTCATTGACTCGTGTTTGGACAGGTCCAGAGAACCTGCATCCATTGTTTACCTCAGATCGTTGGGGGTAAAACCTGAAAAGGCCGTGGCAACTGTTGCAGCGTCACACTGGCATGATGATCACATCAAAGGCCTTTCGAAGACCGTGAAACAGTGCCGATCGGCACGCTTGGCATTCAGCAACGCCTTCACCAAGGAAGAGTTTCTTGCCCTCCTGTATAGTTACGAAGATCAACCTGTCGGCAAGATCGATAGAGGAGGCACCGAATTTCTTAAGTGCCTCCAGCATGCCCAGAAGGCGGGACGCCAGATCAAGCCTCTTTCTGAGGATACCGTAGTCATTGACTTCGATGCCGGGGTGCTTGCCCACAAACAAAGAGTTGAGCTCAGGGCGCTTTCGCCCTCAAGTGCCCAGTTCTTTGATTTTCTCCGTCGATGTCCAAGCTATGTCAACGACAATATTGGCGAACCGAAAACCCGCCTTGTCGCACCTAGGCGGAATGATCTTTCAGTTGCAATGCTATTCTCAATCGGCGAACAGGCTGTACTCTTGGGTGCCGATCTGGAAGAAGTTGGAGATCCAGAAAAGGGTTGGCAAGCAGTAGTCAAACTGCGTGGACCACGAGAACACTTGGCTCATATTCACAAGATTCCACATCATGGCTCGTCTGGAGCACACCTCGGTCAGGTCTGGCAAAGCCTTCTTCATCGAAATCCATGGTCGGTGGTCACACCGTGGATTCACGGTGGAATAGTGCTGCCAAAACCAGCAGATAAGGCACGAATTCGAAGGTTGTCGACCGAATCTTACCTAACTAGTACAAAACGAGAATCCTTAAAAAAGAACTACGATAGGGAGACCCTCAAGCACATAAAGCGCTCCGGCGTAGACTTCAGGACAGCAGTTTTTTCTGGTGGATTCGTCACATTCAGGTGGACCCCACCAGCAACGACACCCAGCGTGTCACTTTATAATGGGGCTGTCGTTCTATAGTGTCAGGCCGCAGAGGATTTGACGGTTTGAGGTGTATTCATTTCAGAGCCGGGAGAGTGTTCGGGTCGATGAGAACCCGGATACTTCCTGGCTTCCCCGGGATGCGGTTGATCATCCGGGCGCGATCGAAATTGAGGACCATCTGGTGCCTGCTTAGCTGGGTAACGCCGAAGTGTCTCTGCATGTCCGCCTTTGCGGACGGCCTCCGGTTGATTTTTGTATAAACGTGAATGAAAGCCGCGTACTGGCCCTGCTATTCGGGGGTTGGCGGGTGCATGGGTAGATTTTCGATAATGCTGGGTATATAGGGAATAATCAGGGTTCGGCACTTGGAGAGTGGACCAGTTAGGTAAGTTGCGCCGAGCACTAACGCCAGCAGCCCGTCCCATTGCTTGGCGGTTTATGTCAGCTTCTCGCCGAGGCGCGAGCGGCGGGAAACGGGTGAGTAGCGCTGTTCAGCAAGCCAGACGCCAAAGGCGTTCACGGTGGCGCAGATTCTGTCCTGCGGATCGCCTGACGCGTCCCCGGAGAACCAGAAGATTTCAAACCGCAATTCAAAAAGTCAAAATCTCTGTGACGTGACACTAGTCACAATGCTTTCATAGACGGCACGGTTGACGATCGCGGCCCTTAGTCCCGGATCGGCGTCCCGAGCGCTCATCCATGACGTCGGTGATGCCGCGCAAACCGTGATCGAGCGCATGCTCGAGCGGGATTTGAATTCATCGCCAAGGTTTCGAATCCCGGCCGGCACGCGGATGAATATGGTGTTGGAACAAGATCTGTGTTTGGTGCCCTGCAAAGCCGAGGCGTACCCGACCACGGTGACCAGTTCGCGATGGCCGCGCCCGGATCCTCAGCACGCAGAAGCCGTTCTCCGGACTGTGGAAGGTGACGCGCTCGACCGGCCCGGCCAGGATCTGCGGGCCCGGCGATCTCGACGGCCGGCCGGAGCCCGGATTCAAGACGTCCCGAGCGCAGGAGCGGTGAGCAGTTCCTTGACGAACTCGAAGCGCCGCGCCTCGGCATCCGAGGCAGCAAGG
>JAPOVX010000021.1 GCA_026707935.1 Paracoccaceae bacterium | reverse complement strand
GCCGGGACTTTGCCAAGGCTCTTGGCGAGCTGGCGAAGACCGACCGGGTCGATGCGCGGATCCTTGCGGCCTATGGCCGGATCCTGTCCGACGCGGCCGCGCCCACGGCGCCGCTCAGCGCGTTCGTGGACGAACTCTCCGACCTCTTGGTCATGCGGGAGCAGCTCGTCGATGCCCGAACGGCACTGAACGGCACCGCACGCGAGGTCACCTGCAGGGAGGCGATCGCGGCCGGCGCCGGCGCCGTGGACGCCGTCACGGCAGCGATTGACGCACTCGAAGACCAGATCCGGGCTCGGGTCGAGGACTATCCGGAGCCCCGGAGGATTTTCGAGATCCTGACCTCGATCGCCGGTGTCGGCCCGATCACCGCCGCCGCCCTGATGTGCTGGATGCCCGAACTGGGGACCCTGGAGAACCGCCAGGCGGCAGCACTCATCGGTGTGGCACCCTACGCGCAGGAGAGCGGCCAGTCGGCCAGGCCCCGGCATATCCGCGGCGGCCGCCGCCGGCCGCGCGATGTCCTGTACATGGCGGCCTTGACGGCGACGACGTACAATCCGGAGTTGAAGGCTCTGTACGACAGGCTGAAGGCTCGGGGGAAACACCACAGGGTGGCGCTTGTTGCCATCATGCGCAAACTCGTGATCCTCGCCAATGTCCTGCTCCGCAACGACCGAATGTGGACGGTCGAACCGCCCCCGGCACCAACCGGCTGAGGCGATCGAAAGGAGGTCGGCGACCACACGGGCCAGGCCGGGTTGCGCCGCCAGCGCGATCGCCGGATCCGGCACGGGATGGAGCTTCGGGCTGCCGCCAACGGGGCTGATTCGCCGTGTGGAAAACCCGGGGAAAAGCTCCGAAAGAGGCATGAAAAAATGCCTATCAGCCTCAAAAAAAACGTTGACTCCAAACATGGATGCTCAAGACTTCCAGAAACCCCTCCAGCGACTCAATCTGAAGCCGATCGCAGAGATTGAGGGCCCGCCTAACCGCGTAGTCGGGCGGCGATCTGCCGAAGACCTCTCTGAAGCCAAACGCCAGACCCGCAGCTGAAACTTGATCCATATCCGGGCGGTGCTCCTGCGACTCGGTCTCGCGCATCACCCTCGACCGGATGTCGCTGGCAATCCTGTCGGCAGCCGCCAATACCTCGGAGAGATCCTTGGCCCGGGCGCGAAGGTCTTCGGGGAGATCTGGCTGTTTGTAGATGTCGTCGTGAGAGAGTTCGGCCCATGCGTCCTGCAGCAGAGAGCGGATCTGCACTTCGCAGGGAACGAGGTCGCGCCGAAACACACCGTCCCCGACATCCAACCGAAAGTTGACGTGGAGCGCTCTGTAGCCCCCTTCGTTGGGTTCCTTCGTATAGTCCTGTACGTCAACCTCGCTCCAGATAGAGGGCAGCTTCTCCTTCAGCAGTTCTGCAAATCGTTGGGCGTCCTCGACGTTGTTGCAGACCACTCTGCCACCGATGAGATCGCTGCAGTGCGATAAAGCTTGGTCCGCCTTCCATCCGCCGCTCTCGGCCTTTCGTTTGACGCTCGACAGTTTCTTGATCCGGACGCGACGTACCTCGGCGCGTACAAGTGTCTTGCTCTCGATCGTTGCGACAACCGACTCGAGAATTGACCGAAGCCGGTCTGCTACACGATCAAGTGCCGGGGCCCTGTCCTCATAATCTTCGCGAATCCCAGCCGTGCCCGATGCATCAGTCCACGTCACGATATCGCCCGGTGCCTTGTTCTGATCCTACCCCTAATCACTTTCAATAACCCAAGTCAGGCTTTGCGTGCACCCTTGCATTCGGAAGGCGCTTAATCTTTTCGCCGTCGTAACGTTCGAAGCGCTGATTAAACCAGTTAACATTTGAAAAGTGAGAGTCCGGAGGCACCTCCACTCCACAAAGATAACGCTTTCCACACCATATGAATCCGAAATGTTTTGCCACACCTTTCCTCCACATACCGACCAATTGTGGTGGCCCTCCAGAATAGGCATCATTCCCGGAATGTAGCGCACGACAAAACGCTGAAATTGCAGCGCGGCTGGTCCCCCCAGCACAAGACTCCTGAAAGTCTTTGTTGAATTTCGAAACCGTCGCAGATCCACTTCCATCCAAATGAGCGAGATATGAGGTTCCCTCCGCCACTTCCAATTCTTTGTCTTTCCAATGATCTGTTTTCGAAAAATACTGTGTTTTCCAAACGCGAAACTTGCTCGTCATAAATTCGCCGTCCCGCGAACCATGAAGAATAGCAAAGTTTGTGATGGGTGGTGCGTCAGTGGTTCTTTCGATCACGGATCGAATAACATCTATAGCGATTCGATGACGACACTTTGCGGAATCTGACGGATGAAATAAGATATTGTTATTTACGAGATCTATCATTTGACGGATGGCTGACGGTGGAAAATGCGCGTCTCCGCAAAATCCGAAAATATCTGGGAAATTTGTAGGGGCAAAGGTTTTTTGCCCGGCATCCCATTTCCCTATTATTGTTGTGTTCCAAGTATAAGTAATTCGACTATCTGTGATTATGTACATGGCACATGGACCACGGGCGTCGACCGAAAGGGCAACAGCAAGGGATGTCATTGATGGTTCCTCGACGTTTGCTATATGAGTTGAATTGAACCCGACTAGTCTTAACCCAAGTTTAACCTTTTTTGGCGAGATTCTGCCGAATTCGGGGTATTTTTG
>JAPOVX010000094.1 GCA_026707935.1 Paracoccaceae bacterium | reverse complement strand
CGGCAAAAAGATCCCCGCTTCGCAGTTCGCGGCTGTCAACGGACAGTCCTCTGATGCCCTCGACCCGGGCAGAGCCGTGCGTTGGCCTCAAACCGAGCGACGCCAACGAGACAGCCTCAGGCTGGCTGGCGTCTTGATTCATCCCCGACTCCCAGCCCGGCCATACACGGGCCGAGCGATGGCGGTCCACTTTCCCTGATCGTCCACGAATCCGGATAGTCGGCCGGCTTCAATCCCAAGAGGGGCGCGACCCGGAATATAATGGAACTGGCGATCGGAACGGCTGTCCAGCCGGCGGTCCTGCGATTCTTGCCATCGATTTCGATCTCCGGCTCATCAACGATGACGACAAGCACATATTTTGGTCGATACACGGGAAACATGGCAGCAAAGGTCGATACGACCCTGTCTTCGTAATACCGCCCGTTCGGGGCGACCTTGTCGGCTGTGCCGGTCTTTCCCCCGATCTGGTAGGGGTTTTTTTGCGCAATCGTGGCGGTTCCCTGCATGACCACACCCCGGAGGAACTCGCGAAGTATATTCGAGTTCTCCGCTGAAATCACCCGTTTGCCGGCAACCGGCCCGTCGTTCTTCCTGAGGGTCGGATTGACCAGAACCCCGCCGTTCGCGATCGCCGCGTAGGACGTCGCGAGGCGCAGGGGCGAGACGGAGAGACCGTGGCCATAAGATACGGTGACGGTCGTGGACTTCCTCCACACTCTGGGCACGATCGGTTTCGCACCTGCGGCCTCCGTCAGTTCGATCTTGACCGGGTCAAGGTACCCAAGGCTCGAGAGGAATTCCTTCTGTTTCGACCGGCCAAGGCAGAGAGCAATGCGTGCGACGCCGACATTTGATGACTCGATGATGATGTCACGGACCGACATCGTCGGTCCCTTGTATTTGAAATCGGAGACCGAATTCCCGCCAACGACAAGAGGCTGCGTCGTGTTAACCATTGTGGACGGCCCGACCCGGCCGGATTCCAAGCCCATGGCGACAGTCAGGACTTTCTGGGCCGATCCGAGTTCGTAGATCCCCTGGACCGCGTGGTTGAACAGCGGACTGTCGGCCGGATCGGTCACGCGCGGCAACGGAGGGCGGGAATTGGGATCGAAATCCGGCAGTGAAACCATGGCAAGCACCTCTCCGGAGTGGACATCCATGAGAACTGCCGACCCTTTTTTCGAGTTCACCAGCTCAAGCCCGCCGGCGAGAACCTGTCGGGCCGCTGCCTGGACAGACAGATCGATCGACAGCGCCAGGGGCCTGTTGCTGCGGGCGGAACGGCGAAGTTCGTTGTCAAAGTACCCTTCAACGCCGCCAACCCCAACGAGTTCGACACCGCCCAGACCCTCCCTTCCGTTGCGAACGCCACCGAGAACATGGGCGGCGAGTCGGCCATTCGGATAAAATCGGATGAGTCGTTCGCCGAACACGAGCCCGGGTTCTCCGATGTCGTGCACCGCCTGATGCTGTTCGGGGCTGAGTTCCTTTCGGACCCAGACAAATTTCCTCTTGCTGTTGAAGTCAGAGAGCAAACCGTCCGCGTCGAGATCGGGAAATATTCGGCTCAGTGCCCGCACCGTACCGCCACGATTCGCCAGGTCGGCGGGTACCGCGGCGAGGGTTGTGGCCTTCACGTTGACGGCAAGCAGGTTGCCGTTCCGGTCATGGATCTCCGCGCGCGTTTCGCCGGCGGGTAACCCGTATCTTTCCGACTCGTCAGGCTGCCTGTTGGTCATCAGGGTCATCTGCACCGCAAGTACGCAGAAACAGAGTGACAGGAATGCCAGAAGGAATGTCAACCGGCGGTTGGACCGCCGTTCCGCGAGTTCCCGTGCCCTGCCGCCGCCCGCTGTTCCGGCGTTGCCGGCGGCGTCCGCGGGTTCCCGGTGCTCGCTACCCGCCAACTCCCCCGTGGTCCTGGCGACGTCGGATGTCGGTACCAACTTCATGACGGCCGTCCGGCCGCACCCGGCTGCAGGATCAGGGCGACGTATGTCGGTTCCCCCGATGGTTTCATTTCTACCTGGCGAATGTCGCCGAACCTGGTATCCGCCATTGGCGTCAGCGCCGTGTCGCCACCGACCATCGCGGCAAGTTTGTCCAGCCGGTTCGGCCGATTCAGGTAGGCCCATTCAGCCCTCAGCAACGCGAGACGGTTAGTCTCCAGGGAAATCTCCCTTTTGAGAGTATCCAGCCGCTTGATGTCCGCACGAGTCTTGATGTTCTCACGGTAGGCCCAGACCGCGGTGACGAATACGGCCAGGAAACACGCGGCGGTGACGAACGCGCGCAACATCAGACGACCTCGTCGGGATCGATGATTGGAACGCCAAGCGTCTCCAGCAAGGCGGATCCGTCGGTCACGGACGAGCCGGGCCCGGCCCTGCTCCGCCGCGCAATCCTGAGGCGAGCCGACCTGGCGCGCGGGTTTTCGGCGACCTCCGGTTCTCCGGCCTTGAGCGCCTTGCCCGTCACCGGTTCGAAGCGTGCCAACTGTTGGCGCACCGGCGGTGCGTGGCGGTTGACTGCCCCGGCCGGGGCGTTTCCACGCAGGAAAGTCTTGACGAGCCTGTCTTCGAGAGAATGAAAGCTGATGACGGCGAGCAAGCCTCCCGTCCGGAGAATCCGTTCCGCCGCCACGAGGCCTGAGGCCAGGCAGGCCAATTCTTCGTTGACGGCGATCCTCAGGGCCTGAAACGAAC
>JAPOVX010000312.1 GCA_026707935.1 Paracoccaceae bacterium | reverse complement strand
GTATAGTGCCTGCGGAATGTGACGGCATCCGCCATGAACTCCCGCAGATTCGGCAATACCGCCCGTCCGTTAATGGCCAGTTGCAGGCAGTCCGCCCGAAGCTGGTCCACAACGATGAACAGGACATTTCCACTATTCTTGTCGATCAATGCTCTTTTCCTTGTGACTGGGAAATCGGTTGTTCGCAGGCGTCCGCCACCGTCAGGTTCAGCAAAAGAACCACGCAACGACGACCGTATGCAGGATTTTCAAGTTGTGAAAAGAGTTTTCTAGGGTACCAACACATTTCGTGTAAAATGCAATGGTAACTTCGTCCCTCGCTGACAGCCTGAAAGACCCACGGTGCGAGCTTGTTTGATTCTGGTCGCTGTCTTGGTCGGTTACTTCTCCCTCAACACACTGACCCCCGGAATTTAGTGGTTCTTTACTTGCACCGCCTGCGGCAATGCCGCACATTGAGGGGTGATGCAGGTTTTCTCAACACGCAGCTACGAACGAGCGGTTCGCAAGCTGTTCGGTGAAGAGGCGCGCAAGAAAATGGAGGATGCGATCGTGGCTGCCCCAGATGCGGCTCCCGTCATTCGAGGAACCGGCGGCATCCGCAAGCTGCGATGGGCCGGATCCGGTCGCGGCAAGCGGGGCGGCATCCGCACGGTTTATTTCTACCACGCCGGACCGGAGGCCGTTTACCTGCTGACGGCTTACGCGAAGGCGAACCGCGAAGACCTGACGCCGGCGGACACCAGGGCGCTGTCGCGGCTGGTCGCGGAGATCAAGAAGGAGGCAACGGGACAATGACGACGGAACGCTCCGAACTCGGTCGGGACATCGAAACGGCTCTGGGCGAGGTTCTCGGCCATGTTCGCGGGGAGACAGCCCTGCCTTGCCGGATCGTCGACGATCCGGCCGCCAGCCGAATTGTCTCCCTTCGCAAGCGATTGCGGCTGAGCCGGCAGAGGTTCGCCGACCGTTTCGGCCTCGACGTGCGGGCTCTTCAGGAGTGGGAACAGGGCCGGCGTGTTCCCGACAGGGCGGCGCGGGTGTTGCTCACCGTCATCGACCGGGATCCCGAGGCCGTTGTCAGGGCGCTCGGTGCGGATGGCGCAGAGGAACCGATAGGTGGGCGTTCGGCGCTGTGAACGATGGATGCCAACATTTTGCACGTATCCCGAAGCTGCTTCACGTGTTCCTTTCGCCTGTTTCTGCTGTTCCATTGTCTTTCCGGGTTGGGGCGGGCATAACGGCGTTAGAATGCGACGCCCTTAACGTGCATTTCTACACGAAGTGTATTGGTACCCTCATTGCCATCGCGCAAGGCGGCGACAACGGAGGGTGATGATTGAGGCGCGTGCCGTGCCGCATTTGACAACAGGTTGTTCAGCACTTTCACAATGCGCCGTTCGTCGGCCGACACCCTCGGAAGATCCGGCGGCAGGTCGATGCGCACTATCTGTCGGCGTCCGCCGCTCATGAACGTCGTCCTCGCTTGCTCCACTAGGGTTGCCACCTCCACTGCCTCGGGGTCGACGGAGAGTGTGCCCGCGTGGATGCGCCCAGCATCGAGCAGATCGTGGATGAGACCCTCCATGTGGTTGGCCCCCTGGTCGATTATTCGGATGAACTGACGTATCACTGCCCGGTTGAATGTGGTGAGCAGAGATGTGGTCGAGCCCTTGATGGAGGTGAGCGGCGCGCGCAACTCATGGCTAACCATGGTTAGGAGTTCGAGCCGCATCCGCTCGAACTCCACGAGCGTCGCCAAATCCTGCATGCTCACCAATACCGCCTCGACGTTATCCGTGTCGGAATGGATCGGCGCCGTATTGACCAGCATCCGGATGCTGCCCCCTTCGAGCACGGAGAGTTCGACCTCAATATCGCTAACCGTTTTCCCGGTCATCAAATCGTCGACGGTGACCTTACGGCCGTCGGAGAGCCGTGTCGTGATGTCCACCAACAGATCCATCGCGGAGCATCCTGGCCCACCCAGCACTTCGACGATTCGCCGGGCTTCCCGGTTGACGATAGCGGGCATGCGGGTCCCAGCATCGAATACAACCACGCCAACCGGCGAAGCTTCCACCAGCGCCTCGAGGCCAGCCCGCGCACGTCGCTCGTCGTTGCGCGCGCGCATTCACGAAAGCCGCTTCAGCCCGCGAGGCGAGCAGCACCAGCAGCTCTTCGTCTTCGTCTGTGAAAACCTCACCGCCCTTCTTGTCTCCGACAAAGAAGGTCCCAATATGCACGTCGCGATGACGCATCGGCGTGCACTGCAGGGTCTGGAACACACCCAATTCCGGCGAGAGACCGAGCGATTGGACATGACCAGGAAAGTCGTCCAATCTCAGCGGCCTTTGCTGCTTACGTAGATACTCGAACTACATCGGCCCGTCGGGCAGGCAGCTTGTCAGTCGTTGCTCCTCATCGTTGGTCAGGCCCGAAGCGACAATGTCCTTAGGCTGTCCCGAAGCGTCGACAGTAATGATCATTCCGTAGCGGGCGCCGGTGAGTGCGCGGGCACTGTCGATGACCTCGCGCAGCACGGTGGTGACATCAAGATTTCCACCAATGCCGCGTAAGGCGTCGATCAGGTTTGGTGACGGATCTCGCCATGAATGACGAGGCTTTCTGCTTCGCGGGCCGCCGCCGGTGCGGTGCTCCGGTCTTAGAGCTTGAATCATAATTCAATTTCCCGGTTTTTCCGTTTTGTTTCAATGGGATG
>JAPOVX010000306.1 GCA_026707935.1 Paracoccaceae bacterium | reverse complement strand
CGCGGGTGCGATCGGATCGTGCCCGTCGATATCTACGTTCCCGGGTGCCCGCCGACAGCTGAAGCCCTGCTATATGGAATCCTGCAACTTCAACGCAAGATTCGCCGGACGGGAACCATAGTCAGGTAGTCCGAATGAGCCAGACAGGATCGTTGAGGGACCTGGCGTCCCACCTTGGGGAATGCCGGTCTGACGCAGTGCTGGAAGCGGGAGTCACGGCCTGCGGGGAACTGGAGGTCACGGCAACCCCGCAGAAGGTCGCGGAATTCGCGGAGTGGCTGAAGACGGATGAGCGCTGCCTGTTCTCGACGCTGATTGATATCACCGCCGTCGACAACCCGGCATCCGAACGACGGTTCACCGTCGTCTATCATCTGCTTTCGATGCAGAGGAATCACCGGATTCGGGTCAAGATATCGGTCAGGGAAACCGGCGAACTGGTTCCGTCGCTGGTCGGCGTCTATCCGGCGGCCAACTGGTTCGAACGGGAAGTCTTCGACATGTACGGGGTGATGTTTTCCGGGCATCCGGATCTCCGGAGAATCCTGACCGACTACGGCTTTCAGGGGCATCCGCTCCGCAAGGACTTCCCGACGACCGGGTTTACGGAGGTCAGGTACGACGAAATCGAAAAACGTGTCGTCCAGGAACCCGTTTCGCTCGTTCAGGAGTATCGCAGTTTCGACTTCACCTCTCCATGGGAAGGTGTCGGAGCTGTCCTGACTGAACCCGGCGACCAATCCGGCCGGGACTCCGGAGAGGGCGAGGGCAGGACATGACGGAAGCCACCTTCGACGCCGCCGCCAGCGACGACGGGCGCGTTCGGAACTTCAACATCAATTTCGGTCCGCAGCATCCGGCGGCGCATGGCGTCCTGCGCCTCGTCCTGGAACTCGATGGCGAGATCGTCGAGCGGTGCGACCCGCATATCGGGCTTCTCCATCGGGGAACGGAAAAACTGATGGAGAGCCGTACGTACCTGCAGAACCTGCCTTATTTCGACCGGCTGGATTACGTGGCGCCGATGAACCAGGAGCATGCCTGGTGTCTTGCAATCGAAAGGCTGACGGGTACGTCGGTCCCGCGGCGTGCACAGCTTATCCGCGTGCTCTACAGTGAAATCGGCCGTATTCTCAACCACCTGTTGAACGTGACCACCCAGGCGATGGACGTCGGCGCCCTGACGCCGCCGCTTTGGGGATTCGACGAACGCGAAAAACTCATGGTCTTTTACGAGAGAGCGTGTGGCGCCCGGCTGCACGCGGCGTATTTCCGCCCCGGAGGCGTCCACCAGGACCTCCCGGAAGACCTGCTGGACGACATTTTCGACTGGTCAGGCGATTTCCCCTCTGTCCTGGACGATATCGAAGAGTTGCTGACCGAAAACCGCATTTTCAAGCAGCGCAATGTCGATATCGGGATCGTGACGCGGCAGGATGCGCTCGATTGGGGATTTTCCGGGGTCATGGTCCGTGGTTCGGGCATGGCCTGGGACCTGCGTCGGTCGCAGCCCTATGAATGTTACGAGGAGTTCGACTTCAGGATTCCGGTCGGACACAATGGCGACTGCTATGACCGGTATCTCTGCAGAATGGCCGAAATGCGCGAGAGTACCGGAATCGTCAGGGCCGCGATCGAGAAACTCGCGGGCGAGCCGGGAGACATTCTTGCGCGCGGAAAGCTGTCGCCGCCAACGCGCGAAGACATGAAGACGTCGATGGAAGCGCTGATCCACCATTTCAAACTGTATACCGAGGGTTTTCACGTTCCGGCCGGCGAAGTCTACGCGGCGGTGGAAGCGCCCAAGGGAGAATTCGGTGTCTATCTGGTGGCAGACGGAACCAACAGGCCGTACAAGGCCAAGATTCGCGCGCCCGGGTACCTGCACCTCCAGGCCATGGATCACATGGCGAAGGGCCACCAGCTCGCGGATGTCGCGGCAATCATTGGAACGATGGACGTCGTGTTTGGAGAAATCGATCGATGACCGAGGATCGTGACCAGGTCGTGCGCGTGTGCCCATGCCGGAATTCGGCGCCCGGGCCGGCCGGTGCGGGAAGGGACACCCCCCGGTCATGTTGAGGCGCCTTCACCACGAACAGCCGGAATCCTTTGCCTTCACGCCGGCCAACGAGGACTGGGCGAAGCAGGAGATCGCGAAGTATCCGCCGGGACGCCAGGCCTCGGCAATCATAGCGCTTCTCTGGCGCGCGCAGGAACAGGAAGGATGGCTGTCGAAGCCCGCAATCGAGAGCATTGCAGCGATGCTGGATCTGCCGCCGGTCAGGGCGCTCGAGGTCGCGACGTTCTATTTCATGTTTCAGCTGAGACCGGTCGGCAGCGTCGCCCATGTCCAGGTTTGTACGACCACGACATGCATGATTTGCGGCTCTGACGAGATCGTGGACGTCTGCAGGGACCGGATCGCACCATCCCCGCACCAGGTGAGCGCGGACGGAAAGTACAGCTGGGAAGAAGTCGAATGCCTTGGAGCATGCGCAAACGCGCCGATGGTCCAGATCGGCAAGGACTTTTACGAGGATCTGACGTCCGGGAGTTTTTCCGCCATCCTGGATTCCCTGGAAGAAGGTGCGGCTCCGACGCCGGGCCCGCAAAACGGCCGGTTTTCGTGCGAGCCGCTCTCGGGGCCGAGCACGCTCGCTGATCCGGACCAGGGAAGCCTGTCCGAAACCGTGAATGCCTCGGTTTCGCTCGCGGCGGCTTCGCCGGGAAACGCGGAGTCCGGAATGCCTCCGGAAAGCGGGGAGGGTCTGTCGTGAGCCGCGAGGTCGATGGTCGCAGGGTGGCCTGGTCCCGCCTGGCGGCGCGGTTGCGCGGAGCCGGGGCCGGCCAGGTTCGGATTGCGGCGATCGTGATTGTCGCGACCATGGTTCTGTGGATGCTCGGCTCCTGGCTCGGAGGCAGGCTGGGACTGCCCGCCCGGTTCGCCTTCCTGGTGGATTTTTCTGCCCTGGCCGCCTTTTTCTGGGCCCTGGTCGTGCTGGTTCGCGCGGGCAGGCGCGTCCGGGAGCGGGAGGGCAGATGAATGCTGGCTGACCGTGACCGGATCTTTACCAACCTCTATGGCATGCGCGACCGCTCGCTCGCCGGGGCAAGGAAGCGCGGCCATTGGGACGGAACTGCAAAACTCCTGGAAATGGGGCGGGAACGGATTATCGACGAAGTCAAGGCTTCGGGACTGCGCGGGCGCGGCGGGGCCGGCTTCCCGGCCGGGCTCAAGTGGTCTTTCATGCCAAAGACCAGCGACGGGCGCCCTGCCTACCTTGTGGTCAACGCGGATGAATCCGAACCGGGCACCTGCAAGGACCGTGAAATCATGCGCCACGACCCCCATTCGCTGGTCGAAGGCTGCCTTGTCTCCGGTTTCGCGATGGGGGCCAATACCGGGTACATATACATCCGCGGCGAATTCGTCCGGGAACGCGAGGCCCTCCAGATCGCGATCGACGAAGCGCGAGACGCGGGCCTTGTCGGCCGAAACGCCTGTGGTTCCGGCTGGGACTTCGAGCTTCATCTCACCCATGGCGCGGGTGCGTACATTTGCGGCGAGGAAACGGCATTGCTCGAGAGTTTGGAAGGCAAGAAGGGCATGCCGCGGATGAAACCGCCGTTTCCCGCGGCGGCTGGCCTCTACGGTTGCCCGACGACCGTGAACAACGTCGAGACGATCGCTGTCGTTCCGACGATTTTGCGCCGTGGCTCTGGCTGGTTCGCCTCGATCGGCCGGGAAAACAACACAGGAACGAAAGTGTTCGCGTTTTCCGGCCACGTGAACAATCCCTGTGTCGTCGAGGACGCGATGTCGTCGCCGCTACGGGAACTGATCGAACGTCATTGCGGCGGGGTCCGGGGAGGCTGGGACAATCTGAAGGCAGTCATTCCCGGTGGCGCGTCCGTCCCGCTGATTCCCAAGGCGTTGTGCGACGAAGCGATCATGGATTTCAGCTGGCTTGCCGAGCACAAGTCCGGTCTTGGAACGGCGGCCGTCATCGTGATGGACCAGTCCACGGACGTGATCAAGGCGATCTGGCGTCTGTCCGCCTTCTACAAGCACGAGAGCTGTGGACAATGCACTCCGTGTCGCGAAGGTACGGGATGGATGATGCGAATCATGGACCGGCTGGTGCGCGGGACTGCCGACCTGGAAGAAATCGACATGTTGCTTGACGTCTCCTATCAGGTCGAAGGCCACACGATCTGTGCATTGGGAGACGGCGCGGCGTGGCCGATCCAGGGCCTCATCCGGCATTTTCGCGATGAAATCGAAGATCGGATCCGGGCCCGCACGAGGTCCACGAGGCCGGCGGTCGGGACCGGGGCAACGGCCAGGATCGCGGCAAAGAAGATGAACATGCAGGATGTGACGCTGGTGGTGAAACCACCGGCGCAGCCTGAGCGGCGGGCGGGGAGCGCTTGACATGAGCGAAACGGCGCGACTCATCATCGACGGTGCCGAATTCGAGGTGGATCCGGCAATGACGCTGCTCCAGGCCTGCGAACTTGCCGGGACCGAGATTCCGCGTTTCTGCTACCATGAGCGGCTGTCGATCGCCGGGAATTGCCGCATGTGTCTGGTCGAGGTTGTCGGAGGTCCGCCAAAACCGACGGCGTCCTGCGCAATGCAGGTGCGGGACCTTCGGCCGGGCCGGGACGGCAGCCCCCCTGAAGTTCGAACCATGTCGCCCATGGTCCGGAAGGCGCGGGAAGGCGTGATGGAATTCCTGTTGATCAACCATCCCCTCGACTGTCCGATCTGTGACCAGGGCGGGGAATGCGATCTGCAGGATCAGGCCATGGCCTACGGGGTCGACTTTTCGCGGTTCCGGGAAGCCAAACGCGCGGTCAACGATCTCGACCTTGGTCCGCTGGTGGAAACGACGATGACCCGGTGCATTTCCTGCACCCGTTGCGTCCGGTTCACGACGGAGGTCGCCGGGATTACCCAGATGGGCCAGACCGGCCGCGGTGAGGATGCCGAAATCACGTCGTACCTCGACCAGACACTCGACAGCGAACTGCAGGGGAACATCATCGATCTCTGTCCCGTTGGCGCCCTGACGTCGAAACCATACGCGTTTTCCGCGCGTCCCTGGGAACTTCAGAAGACGGAAACGATAGACGTCATGGACGCGCTCGGCTCCAACATCCGCGTCGACAGCCGCGGCCACGACGTGATGCGAATTCTCCCGCGCAACCACGACGGGGTCAACGAAGAATGGATCTCCGACAAGACGAGGTTCATCTGGGACGGACTCCGCAACCAGAGGCTCGACCGGCCCTTCGTCAGGGAGGACGGCATCCTGAAACCCGCGACATGGGCTGACGCCCTCGGCGCGGCCGCCCGCGCGATCAGCGGAAGGAAGCTGGCGTCGCTGGCCGGCGACCTTGCATCGGTCGAATCCATCTACGCCCTCAGGGAACTGACGGCCGCGCAAAGGGGCGCTTTCGAATGCCGGACGGACGGTGCGTGCCTCCCGGCAGGAAACAGGTCGGCATACGTTGGTACGGCCAGGATCGAGGACATCGATGGCGCAGGATCGATCGTCCTCGTCGGCTCCGACCCCAGATGGGAATCGCCGGTACTGAACGCCCGAATTCGCAAGGCCTGGCTCAACGGGGCAACGATCACCCTGATCGGCGCACGCCGTGACCTGACCTATGAATATGTCCATCTCGGCACCGGCCGGGCGGCACTGGCGGACCTGTCGGCCGAAACCCCGGAATCCCTTCGCGGGCACGGCGATTCGATCGTCATTGTCGGGCAAGGCGCGCTTCGTGAGGAAGACGGCCTTGCCGTTCTCGGCCACGCCATGCACCTGGCGGAATCGCTTGACGCCGGATTCATGGTCTTGCACACGGCGGCCTCCAGGGTCGGTGGCTTGGACGTCGGTTTCGTGACCGAAGGCGGCCTTTCCGCCGCGCTCGGTGGGGCGGAAACGGTTTTCGACCTCGGCGCCGACGAAATCGAAATGCCCGAAGATGTCTTCGTGATCTACCAGGGGAGCCATGGCGACGCGGGCGCCCACCGTGCGGATGTCATCCTGCCAGCCGCGGCCTATACCGAGGAGAACGGAACGTTCGTCAATACCGAGGGTCGGCCGCAACAGTCGGTCAGGGCATGTTTCCCTCCCGGCGACGCCAGGGAAAACTGGGCGATCCTGAGAGCGCTCTCCACCGAACTCGGGACGCCCTTGCCGTTCGATACGCTGGCGGAGTTGCGCAAGGGCCTCTTCGAGACCTGCAGCCACATGCAGGAAATCGATCAGGTTCCGACGAACCCGTGGGATCCGGTCGGCATCGCGGAAATGGGTGACGGCGATTTTCGTCCTGCCGTGGACGATTTCTACCTCACCAATCCGATCGCCCGGGCGTCGGTTGTCATGGCGGAACTCAGTCGAAACGCCGGGGACAGGCGCCTCGGCCGGGAAAGGGCCAGGGCAGCGTGATCCGGCGTCCGTTCGAAATCATGGGGCGCGCTGAATGAGCGGTCTTTTTGATACCCAGTTCGGGATTTTCCTGATCGTTCTCGGTCAGTGCATCCTCATGACCGCCTTCGTGATGATCAGCCTGCTGTTCCTCGTTTACGGCGACCGAAAGATATGGGGTGCGGTCCAGTTGCGCCGTGGACCCAACGTTGTCGGTCCCTGGGGTCTCCTGCAATCCGTCGCCGATGCGATGAAGTACGTCTTCAAGGAGTTCGTCATCCCCGCGGGCGCGGACAAGACGGTGTTCCTGCTGGCGCCGTTGGTGTCCTTCATTCTTGCCCTGATCGCCTGGGCCGTCGTTCCCCTGTCGGAGACCCTGGTGATCTCCAGTATCAACGTCGGTATCCTCTATATTTTCGCGGTCTCTTCCCTCGAGGTCTACGGCGTCATCATGGGCGGCTGGGCCTCGAACTCGAAATACCCGTTTCTAGGCTCCCTTCGTTCGGCCGCACAGATGATTTCCTACGAGGTGTCGATCGGTTTCATCATCATCGGGGTGCTGATCACGACCGGCTCACTCAACCTCGTGGACATCGTGCTCGCGCAGGAAGGCGAGTACGGCATCTTCAACTGGTACTGGCTCCCCCATTTGCCGATGGTCGTCCTGTTCTTCGTTTCCGCCCTCGCGGAAACCAACCGTCCGCCGTTCGACCTTCCCGAGGCGGAATCGGAACTCGTCGCCGGTTACCAGGTCGAGTATTCGTCGACACCGTTCCTGTTGTTCATGGCCGGCGAATATGTCGCCATCTGGCTGATGTGCGCCCTGACGACAATCCTGTTCTTCGGAGGATGGCTGTCCCCTGTACCGTGGCTCCCGGACGGGGCGCTGTGGATGCTGCTCAAGATGGGATTGTTTTTCTTCCTGTTTGCATTGATCAAGGCGGTCGTGCCGAGATATCGCTACGACCAGTTGATGCGCCTGGGCTGGAAAGTGTTTCTGCCGCTTTCGCTGGGCTGGGTTGCGGTCGTGGCTGCATTCGCCCAGTTCGGCGTCTTTGGCGGAACCTACGCGCGCTGGGCGATCGGCGGTTAGGCCGGAGGTGGTCGGAACATGTCGTTCAATCAGTCAAACTGGGTTGGCAGGGGCCTTCGGGCAGCGAAGTACCTCTTGCTCGCGGACATGCTCAACGGCCTGAAGTTGGGAATGAAATACTTTTTCCGCCCGAAGTCGACGGTCAATTATCCCCACGAAAAAGGTCCGCTCAGCCCGCGGTTTCGAGGCGAGCACGCCCTGCGGCGCTACCCGAACGGGGAGGAGCGATGTATCGCCTGCAAGCTGTGTGAGGCCATCTGTCCGGCGCAGGCCATCACGATTGAAGCGGAGCCCCGCGATGACGGGTCGCGCCGGACGACCCGCTACGACATAGACATGACGAAGTGCATTTATTGCGGATTCTGCGAGGAAGCCTGTCCGGTCGATGCAATCGTCGAGGGGCCGAACTTCGAGTTTGCGACCGAAACGCGGGAAGAGCTGTTTTACGACAAGGAACGGCTTTTAGCGAACGGTGACCGCTGGGAGGCCGAGATCGCCCGCAACCTCCGGGAGGATGCGAGATTCCGGTGATTGGCAGGACGATAAACGGCGCCGGGGCGGCACCTGCGCCCTGCGCAGGGAGACGGGGACGGTCGTGGGGTAATCGGGTTGCACCCGATCCGGCACCTGGCCAGGGAATGCGGAGAATGTCATGACGGTGACTGCCCTGGCATTCTATCTCTTTGCCTTCACGGCGGTCGGCTCCGGCCTGTTCGTCGTGCTGGCGCGCAATCCGGTGCACTCGGTGCTCTGGCTGATCCTGGCCTTTTTCTCGTCTGCGGGCCTGTTCGTGCTGATGGGCGCGGAGTTCGTCGCCATGCTGCTGGCGATCGTTTATGTCGGTGCCGTCGCCGTGCTGTTCCTCTTCGTGGTCATGATGCTGGACATCGATTTCGCCGAGTTGAGGGGTGGATTGGCCCGATACATGCCGCTCGGGCTTCTGATCGGACTGATCCTGCTGCTGGAGCTTGGCCTGGTCATCGGCCACTGGAACTTCGCCGAAACGGCCGGGGACCTCCGTGCCGCCGTGACGCCGCCCCGCGAACTGGTTCACAACACCGCGGCAATCGGACAACTCATCTACACCGACTACATCTACCTGTTCCAGGCAGCTGGGCTGATCCTTCTCGTGGCCATGATTGGAGCCATCGTGCTCACGCTGCGGCATCGCACACATGTCAAGCGGCAGGACATTCCGAACCAGATCCTCCGGGACCCGCGGGAGGCGGTAAGCCTGGTGGATGTGCCTTCAGGGCAGGGGCTCGGCCAGTGATAACCCTGGAACACTACATCACGGTGGCGGCAGTCCTGTTCGTGATCGGAATTTTCGGCATCTTTCTCAATCGGAAGAACGTGATCATCATACTGATGTCCATCGAGTTGATGTTGCTCGCCGTCAACATCAATCTCGTTGCCTTTTCGACCTTTCTCGGAGACCTGGTCGGCCAGGTCTTTGCCCTTTTCGTCTTGACGGTCGCAGCAGCGGAAGCCGCAATCGGGCTCGCAATTCTTGTCTGCTTTTTCCGAAACCGCGGCACGATTGCCGTCGAAGACGTCAACATGATGAAGGGCTGAGTTCGGCTCAATGGAAATCATCCTGGTCTTCGCGCCGCTGGTCGGCTGCATTTTCGCCGGGTTCTTCCACCGGTTCATTGGCGAACGTGCCGCGATGGCCATCTCGACAGGGCTCCTGTTCGTCGCGGCTCTCCTGTCCTGGTACGTGTTCCAGACCTTCGATGGAGACACGAAGACAATCCCGATCGCGCGCTGGGTGGAAAGCGGGTCGCTGAGCACCGACTGGGCGCTTCGAATCGATCGCCTCACGGTCGTCATGCTCGTCGTGATCACGACGGTCTCCTCGCTCGTGCACCTGTACAGCTGGGGCTACATGGACGGGGACAGCAACTGGAAACAGGGAGAAAGCTACAAGCCCAGGTTTTTCGCGTACCTGTCGTTCTTTACGTTCGCGATGCTGATGCTCGTGACGTCGGACAACCTTCTGCAGCTGTTTTTCGGTTGGGAGGGCGTTGGCGTCGCGTCCTACCTTCTGATCGGGTTCTATTACCGGAAGCCGTCGGCGAATGCTGCCGCCATCAAGGCGTTCATCGTCAACCGGGTTGGGGATTTCGGTTTCGCGCTGGGGATTTTCGGCCTGTTCATGCTGACGGACAGCATCGACTTTTCCGTGATCCTGGATCCTGACACGGCCCGCGAGCTCGCGGAAACGCGGTTCCGGTTTCTCGGCCAGGACGTACCCGCGCTCGAGGCCGTAACCCTGCTGCTCTTCATCGGCGCAATGGGCAAGTCTGCCCAGTTCCTCCTCCACACCTGGTTGCCTGACGCCATGGAAGGTCCGACACCGGTTTCGGCCCTGATTCACGCGGCGACCATGGTCACCGCGGGCGTATTCATGGTGTGCCGCCTGTCGCCCCTGATGGAGTTCGCCGACTGGACGGCCGAATTTGTTGTTGCGACCGGCGCGCTGACGGCGTTCTTTGCCGCGACCGTCGGCCTTGTCCAGAACGACATCAAGCGTGTCATTGCGTATTCGACCTGCTCACAGCTCGGGTACATGTTCGTGGCCGCGGGCGTCGGCGCCTACTCGGTCGCCATGTTCCATCTGTTTACCCATGCCTTTTTCAAGGCCATGCTCTTCCTGGGAGCGGGATCGGTCATCCATGCGATGCACCGCGACCAGGACATGCGGAACTACGGCGGGCTTCGAAAGAGCCTCCCGCTGACGTTCTGGGCAATGATGATCGGAACGCTGTCGATCACCGGACTCGGAATACCTCTCACCGGTTGGGGTCTCGCCGGTTTCCAGTCCAAGGACGCCATCATCGAAAGCGCGTTCGCGGCGCCGGGGACACTGGCCGCAATCGCGTTCTGGACCCTGGTCCTGACCGCAATGATGACGAGCTTCTACAGCTGGCGTTTGATCTTCATGACCTTCTTCGGCTCCAGCCGCGGCGACCAGGAGACCCACGAGCATGCCCACGAAAGCCCGTGGACCATGCTGGTGCCCCTCGCGCTGCTGGCGGTCGGGGCAGTCGTGGCGGGCATGGTCTGGTACGACGAGTTCTTTGGCAAGTACGCCGAGGAGTATTTCGGGACGTCGATCTTCATCGACAGCGAGACCAATCATGTCCTGCACGATGCCCATTACGTGCCTGCCTTCGTCAAGGTGTCGCCTTTCGTGGCGATGTCGGTCGGGTTCCTGCTGGCCTGGCTGTTTTACGTCCGCAGGACGGATCTGCCGTCACGCCTCAGGGCGTTCCAGCCCGGGCTTTATGCTTTCCTCCTGAACAAGTGGTATTTCGACGAACTCTACGAGTTTGTTTTCGTGCAGCCGGCCAAATGGCTGGGACGCTGCCTCTGGAAACTCGGTGACGGCAGGATCATCGATGGTGCGATCAACGGACTGGCGATGGGCATCATCCCCTGGTTCACGCGCGTGGCCGGGCGGGCGCAGTCCGGGTACCTCTTTCATTATGCCTTCGCCATGTTCGTCGGACTGGCCGTAATCATCACCTGGTTCTCCATTGGGGGAGGCGCCGGCTGATGGACAATGTTCTGACGGTCGTCATCTTTCTGCCGCTTCTCGCGGCGTTCATCCTGATGATCTTTCTCAAGGGCGACGACCCGGCTGCCCGCCAGAACGCGCGGCGCCTCTCATTGGTCGCCACGGTGACGACGTTTCTCATCTCGGTCGCGGTCTACAGCCAGTTCGATCCCGATGACACCGGCTTCCAGTTCGTCGAGGAATACCGCTGGATCGGCGGCCTGACCTACCGCGTGGGGATCGACGGAATCAGCATACTCCTGCTGATGCTGACCACGTTCCTGATGCCGGTCGTGATCGGCGCCTGCTGGAATGTCGAAAAGCGGGTCAAGGAATACATGATCACGTTCCTCGTGCTCGAATCCACGATGATCGCGGTTTTCTGCGCGCTCGACCTGGTCCTGTTCTACGTCGTGTTCGAAGCCGGATTGATCCCGATGTTCCTGATCGTCGGGATCTGGGGCGGGAGAGACCGGATTTACGCGGCGTTCAAATTCTTCCTCTACACCCTGCTCGGTTCGGTCCTGATGCTGGTGGCGATGATCGCGATGTGGCGCCTTGCGGGAACGACCGATATTCGGCTGCTGCTTGCACATGATTTCCCCTCCGATCCCCTGAACATACTCGGGCTGACCGTAATCGGGGGCGTCCAGACCCTGCTGTTCCTCGCGTTCCTTGCGAGTTTCGCAGTCAAGTTGCCGATGTGGCCGGTCCATACCTGGTTGCCGGACGCACATGTCCAGGCACCGACCGCGGGTTCGGTCGTCCTGGCGGCCATTCTGCTCAAGATGGGTGGGTACGGGTTCCTCCGGTTCAGCCTTCCCATGTTTCCTGTCGCTTCGGAATACCTGGCGTTTTTCGTGATGGTGCTTTCGGTCATCGCCATTGTCTACACCTCGCTGGTGGCGATGATGCAGGAAGACATGAAGAAACTGATTGCATACTCGTCCGTCGCCCACATGGGTTTCGTCACGATCGGTATTTTTTCGGCCAATCAGCAGGGCGTCGACGGCGCGATATTCCAGATGCTCAGCCACGGGTTCATTTCCGCCGCCCTGTTTCTCGGCGTCGGCGTGATCTACGACCGCATGCATACGCGCGAGATCGATGCCTACGGCGGGCTTGTCGTCCGTATGCCCGCCTACGCGATGGTTTTCATGCTGTTTACCCTGGCGAATGTCGGGCTTCCCGGGACGTCCGGATTCATCGGGGAGTTCCTTACCCTGGTCGGCGTTTTCAAGGTCAACACCTGGATTGCCGCCGGGGCCACCACCGGTGTCATTCTTTCGGCTGGTTATGCCCTCTGGCTCTACAGGCGCGTGATCTTCGGCGATCTTGTTCGCGAGAGTCTCAGGTCAATCCAGGACATGGACAGGCGCGAACGCCTGGTCATGGCGCCGCTCGTCGTGATGACGGTTCTCCTCGGGGTGTATCCGGCCCTGGTTCTCGACGTGATCGGACCCACGGTCAGCTCCATGCTCGAAGGCGTTGCCGCGACACAGGCGGCCGCAAGGCTGGTGATCCCCGATCCCGGCCTCGCCCCGGTCGCGGTGCAGACGCCCCTGGAGTTCCTGGCATCGCTCGTGCCCGGGTCTGCGTGAGAATGGTTCGATGATCCTGACCGATATCGAAGTCGCCCTGCCGGAAATCATTCTGGCCGTATTCGCCATGACCGCGCTGATGGTGGCGGCATTTGGCCGGAAAGACGTCTGGGCGAGCGCCACCCTCTGGACGTCGGTCCTGGTCATGGCCGGCCTGGGAATCTGGATCGGCCTGTCCCCTGGCGAAATCCGCTATGCCTTTGGCGGCGCCTTCATCGACGACGGATTTGCACGTTTCGCAAAGGTCCTTGTCCTGATGGCGAGCGCCGCGGTGCTGATATTGAGCAAGCAGTACCTGAAGCGGCTGGGCCTGCTCAAGTTCGAGTTTCCGATTCTGATCGTCATGGCGACTCTCGGCATGATGATGATGATCAGCGCCGGGAACCTCATGGCCCTGTACATGGGACTGGAGCTGCAGTCGCTCTCCCTCTACGTGGTTGCGGCCTTCCGCAGGGACAGCATCCGTTCGACCGAGGCGGGGCTCAAATATTTCGTCTTGGGCGCATTGTCGTCCGGGCTGCTGCTCTACGGCGCCTCGCTGGTTTATGGTTACGCCGGTACGACCGGGTTTTCGGGGATTGCATCGACGATCAGTCAAGGCAGCCTGCCCCTGGGCATTCTCTTTGGCCTGGTATTCATTTGCTCGGGTATGGCGTTCAAGATTTCCGCAGCTCCTTTTCACATGTGGACCCCGGACGTCTACGAGGGTTCCCCGACCCCGGTAACGGCGTTTTTCGCCACGGCGCCGAAGGTCGCGGCCATGGCCCTGTTCGCACGGGTCCTGCACGACGCGTTTGGCGGCGCGGAAAGCGACTGGCGCCAGATCATCGCGTTCCTGGCCGTCGTTTCGATGTTCCTGGGATCGGTGGCGGCGATCGGACAAAGGGACATCAAGCGCCTGATGGCGTATTCCTCGATTGCCCACATGGGATTCGCGCTGATGGGACTCGCTGCAGGCGGTGTCGGCGGCGTTCATGCAATGCTTGTCTACATGACAATTTACCTGGTCATGAACATCGGCACGTTCGCGTTCATCCTGAACATGGAGAGGGATGGCCGCCCGGTTACCGAGATATCGGCACTGGGTCTTTATTCAAGTATCGAACCGGCGCGGGCGGTTGCGTTTGCGGCGCTGCTGTTTTCGCTGGCGGGGATTCCCCCTCTGGCCGGATTCTTCGGCAAGTTCTTTGTTCTGAAGGCCGCCGTGGATGCCGGCATGGTCTGGCTCGCGATTGCCGGCGTGCTGGCCTCGGTCATCGGCGCATTCTATTACGTCAGGATCGTCTACCTGATGTACTTTGGCGAACCGGCGGATTCGCTTGACGGGCGCATGCCGCCCACGCACTACGCACTGCTCATGGCGTCCGCGGTCTTCATCGTGTTTGGCGTGGTCAACCTGTTCGGCATGGACTCTCTCGCCGCTGCCGCCGCCAGCGCACTTCTTCAGTGACCGAAACCGATCACTCCTTCGCTTCGGACATGCGCGGTTTCCCGTGCATCGCCCTGGAAACGGTTACGAGTACCAACGCGGAGGCCCGCGCCCGCGCCCGGCAGGTTTCGGCACCCACCTGGGTGGTTGCCAGGCGGCAAACCGCCGGCCGCGGACGCGCCGCACGCGTGTGGCACTCCGAGGCCGGAAACTTCTACGGAACACTGATTCTCCCCGATGCGGGAAAGCCGGGTTCGGCGGCGCTCCGATCGTTCGTTGCGGCGTTGGCGGTTCGTGACGCGCTTTCGAGCCATGCCCCGCCCGGTTGCGTGTTTCGGCTGAAATGGCCGAACGATGTTCTTGAACATGGCCGGAAAATCTCGGGAATTCTTCTCGAAACCGAAGGGCGGTCGCTGCTGATTGGAATTGGCGTCAACCTGGTCGTGGCGCCGAACGTGTCCGAAGGCGCGGAAAATTTCGTCCGGCGCGCGGAAAACGGTCAATCGGAAAGGCGGGGCAGGGTACTGCAACCAGTCGATCTCAGATCGGTCGCGGGCGTGACCGTGACGCCCGGGCAATTCCTGTGTACCCTGGCGCCCGCGGTCGACGCCTGGGAAAACCGGTTGCGAACCGAAGGGTTTTCTCCCATTCGGGACGCGTGGCTGGACGTCGCGGAAGGCATCGGCGCCCGCGTGGCCGTGCGTGCCGGGACAAGAGAAACAGCAGGTGTGTTTGAATCGATCGACGACACCGGCGCGATGATGCTCGCCACACCTGAAGGCCCCGAAATTGTCACCGCGGCCGACATCCACCTTCTGGCGACGGACACGACTCATGCTGCTTGCGATTGATATCGGAAACACCAATTCGGGATTCTCGCTGCACGACGGAACCCGTTTCATTGCGGCTTGGCGCTGTGCGACCAAGCCTGAACAGACCGCGGACGAATATTTCGTCTGGCTGAGCAACCTCATGAATTACATGAGTTCCCCGATTCCGCCCCGTTCCATTGACCGGGTCGTCGTTTCAGCCGTCGTCCCCCAGGTTCTCTTCAACATCCGCGTCCTGTGCGGCCGGTATTTCGAGTGCCGTCCCCTGGTTGTCGGGAAACCGGAATGCCGTCTCGGCATCGATATTCGTGTCGACAGCGAGACCGAGGTCGGCGCCGACCGGATCGTGAATACTGTCGGCGCCTTTGACCGCTATGGCGGCGACCTGATCGTGGTCGATTTCGGAACCGCAACGACGTTTGACGTCGTGGACAGCGATGGAGCCTATATCGGAGGCGTGATTGCGCCAGGGGTAAACCTGTCGATGCGTGCGCTGCACCAAGCGGCGGCGGCGCTGCCGAGAATCGATGTCGGAATCCCCGAAAGGGTCGTCGGCACGAATACGGTCGCGTGCATGCGCGCAGGCGTCTTCTGGGGATATGTCGGCTTGATCGGCGGGATCTGTTCGAAGATCCAGGAAGAACGGCAACGCAAGATGAAGGTCATCGGGACCGGTGGCCTCGCCGGTCTCTTTGAACGCGGTACGGATGTTTTTGATGAAATCGACGGTGATCTGACCATGCACGGCCTGTACCTGATCGACGCGTTCAACAGGGACGGGTGAGATGAATTCCGGCAATCGACTGATCTATCTTCCTCTCGGCGGATGCGGCATGTTCGGGGCGAACATGTACGTCTACGGCTGGGGGGGCGAAGGTTCCGAACGCCTGATCGTCGTCGACTGCGGGATCGGCTTCCCGGATGCGGAATCCGCGCCCGGAGTGGACGTGCTGATTCCCGACAGCGCCTGGCTCGCGGACCGGCTTGACCGCCTTGAGGCAATTTTCATCACCCATGCCCACGAGGATCATGTCGGCGCGATCGGGCATCTCCATCCAGAGCTGCCGGTGCCCGTATTCGCCCGCCGCTTCACCGCAGCTGTCGCCAGGACGAAGTTTGATCAGCTTGGCTGCAAGGGGAGTGCCGTGCATGAGGTGAACCCCTGGCCGGAGTTCATCGAGGCCGGGCCGTTCCGGGTCGCGTTCCTGCCGGTCGCTCACTCGATTCCCGAAGCGGCGGCGCTGGTGATCGATACGCCGGTGGGCCGAATCGTTCACTCGGGCGACCTCAACCTGGATCGTACGCCCGTCCTCGGGGAGGCGCATGACCCCGAGCGAATCAGGCAGGCCGCCGGCCGTGAAGTCGTTGCGCTGGTCTGCGACAGCACCAATGTCTTCAATCCGCAGGCGGGGCGTTCGGAAGCGACCGTGGCCGGCCCGGTCGCAGGGTTGATCGACCGGTCAACCGGAATGTTTGCCGCGACGACCTTCGCGTCCAACGTCGGGCGGCTGAAGTCGCTGGCCACGGCGGGGATTCAGGCCGGTCGATCGGTCGCGGTCGTAGGCCGGTCGATGCACAGGATCCTGGGAATCGCGCGCGACACCGGCTTTCTCGAGGACTTTCCGGAAATCGTCCCGCTCGAAGAAGCGCGGTATATCCCCCGGAACAAGCTGATGCTCATCGTAACGGGAAGCCAGGGTGAACGGAGGTCGGTATCGTCACAGCTCTCCTGGGGCAACTACCGCGGATTCGACCTGGAACCGGGAGACAGCTTCCTGTTTTCGGCTCGCACGATTCCCGGCAACGAGAAATCGGTCAACGCGATCAAGAACCGGCTTTCCGCGAGAGGCGTGGCCGTACACAGCGCCGAGGGGAGCCCGTATCATGCTTCAGGTCACGCATGCAGACCGGACATCGAGGAGATCCACGAACTCGTTCAGCCGGAAATCGTGATTCCAATGCACGGAGAGAACCAGCATTTGCGGGAACATGCGAATCTGGCGCGTGACCGGGGATTCAAGTCACTCTTCGTCTCGTCCGGCATGGTGGCCGACATTTCGTCGGCTGATCCTCGGGTCGTCGATCACGTCGATACAGGGGTACTCTGTCTCGACGGTTCAACCCGCATCGGCCGGAGAAACGAAGTAATCCGGGATCGAAGGAAGATGGCCGAAAGCGGTGTCATCGCGGCGGCGATCGAGTTTGATCTTGACGGCACTGCCTGGTGTTCCGGGGTGTCCCTCAAAGGCGTGCCGTCCCGGGACCGTTCCTCGGGTTCACTGACCGAAACCCTGCGCAAGAGGATCTCCAGCACGCTTGCGGAGCGCGGTCCACTGGACGAGGAACAGGACGAGGTCATCGAGAGAATCGTGACCAGGGTCGTTCATTCAACGGCATCTAGATCTGTCGGAAAAAAGCCGGAGGTCATGGTTCTCCTGACCAGCGACGAGTAGTCTCAACCCGGCGAGCCGCCTCCGGATCACTGTCGAACCTGCCCGGACGCAAGCGCGCAGGTCAAGGCTCCTGGCCGGACTGGACGCTGGCCCGGTTCGGTCCGAACGGCTTTTTCATGAATTCCGGCATGTGTTGCCCCATGCCCAGGACCGTCGCCCGCTCCCCGGGATCCGGAGCAGGCTTCCGCGACGCCTGACGGGTCTGGCTGCGCGGAGGCCGGGAACCGGTATCCCGATCTTTCGACTTCGGCGTTTCCGGTTTCGTCCTTGCACTTCGGGGTTTCGTTTTCCTGTCGCCCTTGGTTCCTTTCCTCGAGTCATCGAGTCTGGAGATTTCTTCCTTCGCAGTATCCGGCAGTTCGATCCGGGAAATCCTGAGATTGATCAGTTCTTCGACAGCGGCAAATGCCGCATCGTCGGCCGGTGAAAGGCAGATGGTAAAGGCGGAGCCGGCCCGGCCGGCGCGCCCGGTTCTTCCGATCCTGTGAACATAGTTCTCGACATTGTTCGGAACGTCGTAATTGAAGATGTGACTGACGTTGGGAATGTCCAGTCCACGTGCAGCCACATCCGACGCCACCAGCAGCTTGACCTGGCCCTGCCTGAATTCGTCGAGAACCCGCGTACGATGGCTTTGATCAAGGTCACCATGAATGGGCTTTGCGTCGAAACCGTGCACCTTGAGGGACTTGGCGACGATGTCGACGTCCGACTTGCGGTTGCAGAAGACGATTCCGTTGGTCAGCCCCTCTCCTTGCCCGGCAATGAGGTTGCGCAACACGATGCGTTTTTCCTTGGCGGCCCTGGTTTTGCGCCCGGCCTTGAACGTGCAGACTGACTGGGCCGTGTTTTCCGATGTTGTCGCCCGGGGCGCGACCTCGATCCGGGCCGGGTTCTGCAGGAATTCGTCCGTGACACGCTCGATTTCGGGCGCCATCGTCGCCGAAAAGAACAGGGTCTGGCGCGTAAACGGGGTCAGGCGAAAGATCTTCTCGATGTCCGGAATGAAGCCCATGTCGAGCATGCGGTCGGCTTCGTCGACCACCATGATCTGGACTCCTGTCAGCAGGAGGCGTCCGCGCTCGAAATGATCGAGCAGCCGCCCGGGCGTTGCGATCAGGATGTCGACACCCTTGTCGATCAGCTGGTCCTGTCCTTCGAAACGAACGCCGCCGATCAGCAGCGCCCTCGAGAGATGATCCGCGTACCGCGCGTAGATATCCAGGGTGTCTGCGACCTGGGCCGCGAGTTCGCGCGTCGGGCACAGAATCAGGGATCTCGGCATTCTCGCGCGTGCCCGGCCATTGATCAGGGCCGAGATTATCGGAAGGGCAAAACTCGCGGTCTTGCCTGTTCCGGTCTGGGCGATACCGAGTACGTCCCGCCCCTTCAGGGCATGGGGAATGGTCTCTGCCTGAATTGGTGTAGGTGTCTTGTAACCGGCATCGGCTACGGCACTGAGAACCCGGGGTTCCAGGTCAAAACCGGAAAATGATGTCATGAGATTCCGTTGTCAGCGTGTCAGCGCGTGGGAGTGGGAAAGTGAATCGATGCGGGCGAAGTGATCGAATCAGTCTCCGACATGTGCCGGGATGGATATGCGCAAGCGCCATATGTGTCAAATGACCCGCGTTTTGGACGGGCGGCGTCAGCCGGACGTGCGCGGCCTATCTGCTTGCCGCCGAGCATTTTGTGCGCGCGCGTCAGGCTGGGTTGCCGCGTTTGGAGACAACCACCGCCTGCAGGCTGGTTCCCGGTTTTCCGCGTTCGGCCGGATCGCGTCCCGCGCCCCGGGAATTCGACACTCGAACCGAACTGACACCGAGTGGATTTGCCGCAGCTTCGGGAATTGACGGCCAAGTGTCATTCAGTCGGCCATAACGTCAAAGTTCCGGCTTTCCGCCCGGAAGAGATCGCATCGAAGCCGGGTTCCTTTCGAATTCCGGGCCTGGCCCGCGCGCGGCCGCGGGAACGCCTAGCGCAGGTCGCGGTGGCCGCCTGGATTGCCGTCAGCATCTTGTCCCTGAGAATTGACAGGTCGTCAGCGCTGCGTCCCCTGGCCTGTTCGGCCATGCCGGCCACCAGAATTTCAATGACTTCATCGTCCAGGTGCGGATCGCCGAGGTTTTCCCACCATCCGCTGAACGTATCCTTGAAATGATCGCAAAACGCCTGGAGTCCGCCTTCGCCCGCACCAAGATGAAACAGCATGGTCGGACCCATGGCGGCCCAGCGAAGGCCGGGACCTGCCCACATGGCCTTGTCGATGTCCTCGACGCTGGCTACGCCTTCGATGGCCATGTGGACGTCCTCCCGCCAAACCGCCGCTTGCAGCCGATTGGCGATTTGTCCGGGCAGTCACTTCCTGATGCGGACCGTCACCTTTCCGATATCCCTGTAGAACGCTTCCGCTATTTCCGGCACCGCCGGGCTTGTCCGCGAGTTCGCCGTCAATTCCACCAAGGGTATCAGGTGCGGCGGGTTGAAAGGATACCCGAGGATCAAGTTCGCCGGGTCTTTCCAGCCCTTTTGCAGAGCCTCCAGGGTGAGACCCGATGTCGAGCTTGAAACGATTGCGTGCGAAGACAGGACCGGCTCGATTTCAACGTAGGTGGAGTGCTTGATCCGCAGGCGCTCGGGCACGCTTTCCTGAACGAAGTCAGCACCCTCTACCCCTTCACGTGCCGACTTGGCGAAGGACACCGAATCCGGCGTGGCACGGTCTGTCATGCCAAGCTCCTGCAATCCGGGCCATGCTTTCTCGACGTGACTGCTCCCCGCCCTGAAGGACGGGGCTTCCTGCTTCTCAGGCTGCGGCGGACAGCGTGGCCGACTCGTATGAACCTTCCCATGATACCCATGTCTATAGAGTTATGCACAGGTTGGAATCGCGCGGGGTGTAGCCCAATTTGGTTGATGATTGCGATTCGCATTTGCTACGCTGGCTTTGCTGCGTGTCCGAGAACGGCCGGGGAAACCGGCGGGT
>JAPOVX010000185.1 GCA_026707935.1 Paracoccaceae bacterium | reverse complement strand
GTTTCCAGTGCGTTCGAAAATCGGGGGACTGGTTATGGTTGCGCCTAGTCCTGCAGAGGAGGAGGGAGAACGGCGCCTGGGTTCATGATTCCGAAAGGATCAAGAGACGCCTTGATTTTTTTCATTGCCTCGACTCCTGCCGGATTACCGTAACGACGCAGTTCGTTCGCCTTCAGGCGGCCGATCCCGTGTTCCGCGGAAAAGGAACCATGGCACCGGTAGGCCAGTTCATGGATGTACTCCGAGATGGCCTCTCTGCTTTCTCGCAACACTGCGAGTTCTTCGGGTCCGCACCCGTGCGGAGGAAAAACGTTGAAATGAAGGTTTCCGTCTCCGACATGCCCGAAACAGTTGATTCGGAGAGGACCGAACAGTTCCGAAACTTCCATTCCCTTTTCAATGAACTCCGAGACCCTGCTGATCGGTACCGAGATATCATGCGACGCTATGGCGCCGACGAGGCGGTTAGCTTCCGGGATCATCTCTCTCAAACTGCGCAATTCGTGCTGCTGCGCGATGCTTTGCGCGACGACGGCATCGACGATCCGGCCTGCCTCGATCTCTGCAAACATCAACCCCTCGATTCTGCCCTGCAGGTCCGAACCCGTCACGTCGCCGAACTCCGCAAGAACCAGCCAGTCCGAATCCGGCAAGGGCAGCCTGACATCCGGTCGGACTTCCCGCAGGAAATCAAACCCGGTTCCCCGAATCAGCTCGAAAACGGCCACGGCATTGCCGAGTCGTTCCTTTGCCTTCCGGAACAGGTCGACCGCATCCGCCGGCGAACTGATACTGGCCAGGACCGACATCGAATCACCCGGCGGAATGTCAACCCTCAGGACAGCCGACGTGATCACGCCCAGGCTTCCTTCCGAGCCGATCAGAAGATTCTTGAGGTCGTACCCCGTATTGTTCTTTCGCAGCCTGTGGAGTCCGTCAAAGACCGAACCGTCGGGAAGAACCGCTTCCAGGCCCAGGCATAGGTCTCGTGCGGTTCCATAACGGACGACCTGCATTCCTCCCGCGTTGGTCGCGAGATTGCCGCCGATCTGGCATGACCCTTCCGAGGCCATCGACAAGGGGAAAATCCTGCCGGCGTCGGATGCCGCGCTCTGCACGTCGGCCAGGATCGCTCCGGCATCCGTGACGAGAACGCCGTCGTCCAGATCGACTTCGCGGATTCTCGCATAGCGTTCCATCGACAGGATCACGGGATCGGGACCGCTCGGCAGGACCTGACCGCCGACCAGGCCCGTCCCCCCTCCGAACGGAACAATCCCGACGCGCGCCGCCGCGGCGCGACGAACAATCTCGGCGATCTGTTCCGTCGATGATGGCAAGAGGAGCACTCCGGCCTTGCCCCGCATGTGTCCGCGCGGCTCGTCGCGATGTCGGGGCTGAATCTCGCCGAAAACGCTCTCGGGCAAGACGGACCGGAGAGACGCGGCGAAAGACGGACTGGCGCTCTTCAGCATCGCCGGGACTGACTAAATCGCCCGGCGCAACCGTCGGGTGTGCCGGGGCGGATCATCGTCGGAAACGCTCCGGCCTCCCCCATCGCCGGCTGCCCGACCGCCTGGCGGAATCTCGTCTTGTGACGATCGGCGGCCTGTCACGGTCTCCATGCGCCGCGCACTTTCCCTACGGTCCTCGCGTATGTTCGAAAACAGGATATGGTCACGCCAGGCGCCTGCGATCTTCAGATATGCCTCTGCCCGTCCCTCCTCCCGAAACCCGGTCTTCTTGAGCAATCCTCGCGATGCCCTGTTTTCGGGAAGGCACGCGGCCTCAAGCCGACCAAGATCCAAACTTGTAAACGCGTGGTTCACGAATGCCGACACGGCCTCGGACATGTACCCCATCCGGGCGTACTCCCTCCCGATCCAGAAACTGAGTGTCCCGCATTGCACGGTCCCGCGCCTGATGTTCTTGCACGCGAGCGATCCGAGCAAGGCTTGGTCGGCATTCCGGAACAAGAGCAGGTTGAGTTCGCTACCTTCACTGAAGGTTCGGTGGGCCTGGTTCACCCACCTCCGGAACCCGGTCCTCGAGACATCGCCTGAAAAGGAAGTCGGGACCCACGGTCTGTGAAACTCCCTGCTAGCCCGCCGCTGGCAAGCCCAGCCGACATAGTCCGACCGTTTCGGCAACCGCAATTCAATCCGTTCGGACTTGATGGAAAAGCTGCCGATGCGTCTCCACATCGATCAGGCCGCCAAACGGTCCTTGAGAACCTCTACGGGTGGAGTTCCGGCAATCGGGCCATAGAGAGACATCGCGGGATCTCCGGTTCGGCAGATGCGGTCGGCAAAGTCTATCACGTGATCCCTGTTCACCTCGTCGATCCGCGTGCACACTTCATCCAGGTCCACCACGCGATTCCAGTTCAGGAACATTCGGGCCAATCGCTCACTCCTGCTCGATGCACTTTCCAGCGCCATCATCATTCCCGCCTTCAACTGTGTTCTGGCGCGAACCACTTCGTCTTCGGCAAGATCGTGCCGCATACGCCGCAATTCATCAACGCAGAGCGTCGCCGTCGCGGCAATGTTCTCCTCGCTCGTTCCTGCATAGATCGTGATCGAACCCGTATCCGAATAGGCCACCGACTGTGCCCCGATCGAGTAACAGAACCCATGCTGTTCCCTCACCGTCTGGAACAGTCGTGACGACATCCCGCCCCCGACAAGGGTCGAATACACGAGCGAAGTATACAGATCGGCATCCCGGAGGTTCGGGCCCTCGAACGCAAGCGAAAAATGGGCCTGTTCCAAATCCTTGACTTCACGGTGTTCGCCTCCGCAAAAGACCGCGGGAAGCGTCTCCTTGGCCTGGCCCTGCGGGAGCGGGCCGAAAACCCGCTCGGCGAACTCGACGATCTCGTCGTGCTGCACCGCTCCCGCCGCACCCAGGATCATGGCGTCCGGACTGTAATGCTCTCCGATGAACGACTTCAGATCATCCGGCTTGAACGACCTGACGTTTTCTGCCGGCCCGAGGATCGACCACCCCATCGGCTGGTCCCTGTAGGAGACCTCCTGCAGCCTTTCGAAGACCAGGTCATCGGGTGAATCCATCAACTGGCCGATTTCCTGCAGAATGACTCCGCGCTCCGTCTCCATTTCTCCCGGATCGAAAACCGGGCGGAGAACTATATCCGAGATGACATCGAGAGCCGTCAGGACATCGTTTTCCAGAACCCGTACGACATAGGCCGTGATGTCCTTGCTCGTGTAGGCATTGATGTAACCGCCAAGATCCTCGATCTCCTCGGCAATCCGGCGCGCAGAACGCCGTTCCGTGCCCTTGAACGCCATGTGTTCGAGGAAATGCGCGATCCCGTTCTGCTCGCGCCGCTCATGGCGCCCGCCCGCCGAAACCCAGATCCCGAGAGAAGCGGACTTGAAACCTTCCATGTGCTCGGTCACGATCCGCATCCCGTTCGAGAGCCGTGTCATCCGGATTCTCATGCCGCTGTCCTTTCCTCGATGATTGACTTGACCGCTTCCGCGTCATTGGAAACCCGGATGGTCCGTTCAGGTCGCGTGAAGATATCCGCCATGGAATCGGGCAATGCCGGACGTACCCCGCATGCCTCCTCGGCGGCCTCCGGAAATTTCGCGGCGTGCGCGGTCGCAAGCACGACCATCGGGGATTCGCCACGATTGTCCCGCGCCACCTTCATGCCGACAGAGGTATGCGGGCAAATCAGGTGGCCGGTTTCTTCGAAAATCTGGCGCATGGTTGCCGCCGTTTCGCGTTCCGACGCCCGCCCACTGGCAAATTCCCGTCGAAGCATCGGCAGAGCGTCCTCTGGAACCTCGAATGCGCCTTCCTGCTGGAGCGACGCCATCAACCCACGTACGCGGTCACCGTCGCGGCCGCAGGAATCGAACAAGACACGCTCGAAGTTTGAACTGACCTGGATATCCATCGAAGGGCTCATGGATGGCGTGACACCGTGCTTTTCGTGGATTCCGGTCTCAAACGTCCGGTGCAGGATGTCATTCTGGTTCGTGGCGACTATCAGCCGATCGACCGGCAGCCCGAGGCGCCGGGCAACATAACCGGCATAAACGTCCCCGAAGTTCCCGGTCGGGACAGTGAATGATACGGCGCGCTCCGGAGCCCCGACGGCAACGGCGGCAGTAAAGTAATAAACGACCTGGGCCATGACCCGGGCCCAATTGATCGAATTGACCGCACCGATCCGAACCCTGTCGCGGAATCCGGAATCACCAAACAATTCCTTGAGCAACCTCTGGCAATCGTCGAAATCACCTTCGACCGCAAGCGCGTGGACATTGTCATCATCAGGGGTCGTCATCTGACGCCTCTGAACCTCGGAGATTCGCCCGTGGGGATACATGATGAAGACGTCGACCGTCTTTCGGCCGCGAAACGCCTCGATCGCTGCCGAACCCGTATCGCCGGAAGTGGCACCGATGATGGTCTTGCGTTCATCGCGCTCGGTCAGGGACGCATCGAACAGGTGGCCGATGAGTTGCATTGCCACGTCCTTGAATGCCAGGGTCGGGCCGTGAAACAGCTCCAGCAGAAACTCGTTCGAGTCGGTCTGTACAATGGGGCACCTCGCCTTGTGATCAAACCCCGAGTAGGCTGCCGTGACACATTCACGAAAGGACTCTTCGGAAAACGAGTCTCCGATAAAATGGCGCATGATCTCGACTGCGGCCTCCTCGTACGGCAGCGCCGTGATTTCGGCGATTTGCGAGAACTCGAGCCTCGGCCAACTGTCGGGCACATAGAGACCACCGTCGGGTGCGAGCCCTGTCAGCATGGTGTCCCCAAAGCCCTGGGCAGGGGACTTTCCGCGTGTGGAAATGTAATTCATGGCGGCTTCTCACGATCGGAAGTGCTGAAACGGTCGTCCCTTACCGCATGACCGATGGGTTGGCGTCAGACGGCTCCGCGCCTGATACGCCACAGCCAAAAAATTGTCATCAAGCTCCACACGCATGCAAGTGAAAACCATGTGATGGCGTATTCCAGATGGTCATTGGGCACGTTCGCATCAACGGGCACGGGCCTGGTCATCGTCCACGAATTCCTGCCCGAGCCGTCCTGGCGCGTGATCCTGTCTGCTACGACCAGTACAGGGCTGGTCCCGAGTTCTGCCGCCATTCGCTCGGCATCCCTTGCGAACCAGATGTTTTTCTCAAGATCGGGGTCCGGCGTGAACAGGCGGTCGACTTCTCGCGGCCAGACCAGGTTCCCTTCGACGCGAATTGCCATCGCCGGTCGTTCAAGGCCTTTTTCCGTTTCCGGAACATAGCCCAGGTCCGCGAGATAGGCGCGACCGTCACCCGCGATCAACGGTACGATAATCCGAAACCCGGGACCAAGGGTTCGATCGCTGGTCAGTGCGTGCAACTCCGGTCCCCGGGTCTTTCCCGTTACGGACACGCGAAGATAGGCATGGCGATCCGGGTCCGGGTCGAGCGGAATCGGTACCGGGGCAGCCTGCATGCGTGCATCGATTTCCGCGAGCAGGGCAGTCTTCCACTCCAGCCGGTCGAGTTGCCAGTCCCCGAGCGCCAGGAGAACCAGCGTACCGGACAACCCGAGCAGGATTGGAAAGATCATCCGGCGAGACACGTCAAACGCCCTGTTTTTCGCCCCGGTCTGTCGTGCGGGTGGCGAGGCCGCGAAACGGGGGAAACCCCGGGATCAGCTTCCCCAGATGTAAACGGCGAAAAACAGGAACAGCCAGACGACATCGACGAAGTGCCAATACCACGCCGCCGCCTCGTAACCGACGTGGCGCTCCCGGGAAAAATGCCCCGACATCGCGCGAAACAGGCAGACGGTCAGGAACAACGTTCCGATGATGACGTGGAATCCGTGGAAACCCGTAGCCATGAAGAAGTTGGCGCCGTAGATGTTTCCGCTGAATCCGAATCCGGCGTGGCTGTACTCGTAGGCCTGAAGGGCCGTGAAAAGGATCCCCAGGATGATCGCACCGAACAGGCCCTGTCTCAACGCCTTGTGGTCATTCTCATGGGCAATCGCATGGTGGGCCCATGTGGCGAAACATCCCGAGCACAACAGGACGAGCGTATTGATCAAAGGCAAGTGCCATGGGTCGAAAGGCTCGATGCCAACCGGGGGCCAAACTCCGCCAGCACCTTCCGCCATGGGGTACATCGCGTGCTTGAAAAACGACCAGAACCACGCCGCAAAGAACATGACCTCGGAAATGATGAACAAGAGCATGCCGTACCTGAGGCCAATGACCACGACAGAGGTGTGATCACCGGTATGGGCCTCGTCGATGACTTCGCTCCACCAGCCGAACATGACGTAGAAGATCAGAGCCAGGCCACCCATCATCAGGAACGGAGTAATGTCTTTCATGAACAGCACCGTTCCGGAAAGAAACGTGAAGGCGCCGATCGCACCGAAAAACGGCCAGATGCTCGGGTTCAGGATGTGGTAGTCGTGGTTTCTAGCGTGTGCCATGCCTTACTCGGTTACTTTCTGCTTTCGTTGCCGCCCTGCCTGACGAATCCGGGTGCATCCAGTCAGTTGAATTCCGTTTCGCCTGCAGGAGCAAGGCGTGCCTGCTGTTCCGGCAGATCCGCCAGATGGAATGTGTAGGACAATGTTATCGAGCGGATGTACTGCGATTCGGGATCATCCAGTATCTCCGGATCGACAAAGAAGGAAACCGGCATCCTGACTTCCTCACCGGGCTCAAGTACCTGCTTCTGAAAACAAAAACACTCAATCTTGTTGAAATACAACCCGGCCGCATAGGGATAGACATTGAAGCTTGCGGAGCCGGCAAGGATTTCGTCCGTCGGGTTTTTTGCACGGTAGAACACAACGGCCGATTCGCCGACCCTCAGCGTCACCTGGCGTTCAACCGGTTCGAATTCCCAGGGCATGCCTGCTTCGAGCGAAGCATCGAAGCGAATCCTGACCGTCTGTTCACTGATTTCGGAATCGGAAGTCGCAGTCGAGGCAACACGGGTTTCCCCTCCAAATCCGGTGACGCGGCAAAACCAGTCGTAGAGCGGAACCGACGCAAAAGACAGCGCAAGCATGCCGCACGCGAGCAAGAGCAACCGGGCAGCAAGACGATTGTTGGGGTTGCCAGTCCGGTTGGTCATTCATTCGTCTCCAACAAAGACGGGCGCAGAACGTGATCGAAGGCTTCCATCGAGGCGCCGTTCTTCATCTTTACGATGGTGATTGCAAAAACGAGCACGACAAAGGCGCCCAGTATGAACCCGATCGCTGCATTCGAGCGTTTTCTCCGGAGATGCAGCGCGGAATCGGGATGTGCGGCATCAGGTCGAGTCCGGGTCTGCATGTCATGCCACTCCGAACCATATGGGCCAGAACGTGAACAGGCCCGCCGCTTTCAAACCTGCGTCGGCAGCCAGACCCAGGAAAAGCAGAAACAGGTAAACGATCGAAAACCGGAAAAATGTCCTTTCCCGCTCATGCCGGTCCTGCCGCGCCTGTTCCGCCTTTCTTGCTCTCAGGGCCATTGCCGAAGACAGCAGCAGGAATCCGAGGGCAAGCGACAAGACCATGTAAACCGGTCCGCCGATCGGCGTGAATGCGACCACCAAGGATACCGGAACGAGCACGATCACGTAGACCAAGATTCGGTTTCGGGTGACGTGCTCGCCGTGGGTCACGGGCAGCATCGGTACACCTGCCTTGCGATAATCCTCGTCGGTGAACAGGGCGAGGGCCCAGAAATGCGGCGGGGTCCACAGGAAAACCACGAGAAACATCAAGATGCCCTCGAAGCCGATCATTCCTGTCGCCGCAGCCCACCCGATCACCGGTGGCAATGCTCCGGCGGCCCCTCCGATGACGATGTTTTCCGGCGTCAGGCGCTTGAGCCAGGCGGAGTAGATGACGACATAGTAGAAGATGGCAGCGGCAAGCAGCCCGGCCGCGAGGAAATTCGCCGTAAGCGCCAGCATCCCGACCGAAATCCCCGCAAGCCAAAGGCCGAACGCGAGCGCCGATTCCCTGCCAATTCGGCCTGCCGGAATTGGTCGATTCCGTGTTCTTTTCATCACTCCGTCGATGTCGGCGTCCCACCACATGTTGAGAGCTCCTGCCGCTCCGGCGCCAAGCGCAATGAACAGCACCGAGCCGAGAAAAAGGACGGGATGAACCGGATTCGGCGCGACAAGAATTCCAACCCCGGCAGTGAACACGGCCAGCGACATGACCCGCGGCTTCATGAGTCGCAGGTAATCGCCTACCTCCGCACAATCGAACTGGTCTCTGACTGCAGTCTGGTTCACGATTCAATGCACCCGTTTGGCGAATTGGCAGAACCGTGCCCGAGATCCGGCCAGAATCCCGGTCAGTGGTGTGCCCTTCAATTGCTCGCGACGACCAGGGGTTCGGCCTCCCCGGGGGCCGCGGCATACTCCTCGATCATCCGGTCAAGCCACTGTTCGTACACGTCTTCTCCGACCACCTTGACCGTGATGGGCATGTAGCTGTGGTCTTTGCCGCAAAGCTCGGAGCATTGGCCGAAATAGAGGCCTTCCTGGTCGGCACGGAACCAGAGTTCGGCCAGCCGGCCGGGTACGCCGTCCTGCTTGACTCCGAACGCCGGAATTGTCCACGCGTGGATCACGTCGGACGCCGTTACCTGGACCACGACCGTCCGATCTACCGGAATGACGACGGCGGTGTCCGTGGCCAGGAGATACTCGTCGTCTGCGTATCCGAATTCTGCAAGTTGTTCGCGTTCCAGCATGAAACTGTCGAACTCGAACTCATGGTCCACGTATTCATACGTCCAGTACCACTGGTTTCCGGTTGCCTTGATCGTGACTTCAGCATCGGGAATGCGCATCTGCTTGAACAGCAGCGACAGTGACGGCGGGATGATCACCAGCAGGATTATGACCGGAATTACCGTCCAGGCGATTTCGATAGGCGTGTTGTGGGTAAACCGCGCCGCAACCGGATTGGTCCGTTCATTGTAGCGAAACGCGACGAATATAAGGAGACCGACAACGAAGAGCGAAATCAGCGTAATGATGACAAGCAGGAAGTTGTCCAGCCAGATGAGGTCCCGCGCCAATTCGGTAACCGGCGGCTGAAAGTTGACGCCATCCGGCACGGGCTTGCCGATCGCCTCGAGCCCGCGGATGTTGTCCTGCGCCAGAACAGGGCCCACAAACCCCGCGGGCACTGCGACAGCTGCACCACGGAACAACTGTTTCAGGATTCTCACGAACATTTGCCGGTCCCCGCAAGCCCGCCACGTTTGGCGGCACCTTATACGCGCGGAAGCATTACTCTGCAAACGGCAGATTGATCGAATTTGCCGTTTCCGAACCGGCCCGCGACATGAACATCATGGAGTACCCCAGCGTCAATCTTCACGATCGTTCCCGAGCGGGCCCCCAGCCGGTTTCGGCGGCGTTTCCGCACGGCGGTCAGGGACAGAAACTGCGAATGACCGAAGCCGTGTCCGGGCAGCGACCGGTCCCTGGCGCCGATCCCCCCTTGTCCCCCAGGGGATCCCCCCTTGTCCCCCAGGGCAAGTGTAGCGGCTGCGCAGGCTTCAGCATTCCGGGCTTGGAACTTTCACCGTTTGTGGCGCCGGCATCCACGAATGGAGCCATTCCTCCGTGCTGAAAGCTGCGCGGACGGAGCGGGTCAACCCTGCAGGGGCCGTAACATCGACTTGATCGTGTCCGTGAAGTGACCGGTTCGCGTTTGCCCGGAGAACCAAATGACGCTATGTGAATCCCGGATTTCCGGTACCGTACATGATTGCGAGGGAGGACAGGAAATGATCCGGGAACAGGAATTCCGGCCATTCGATACCAATGTCGACCGAGATGTGGCCCTCCGCCACCTTCGGGATTCCACCACCGGTGCCGACGACGCTGAACTCTTCCTGGAACATGTGCGTTCCGAAAACCTTGTGTTCGACGATCAAAGGCTGAAGACCGCTTCGTACAACGTGGCTGAAGGATTCGGCCTTCGTGGTGTCCGCGACGAAGCGGTCGGATACGCGCACTCCACGGACGTCACCGAAAGATCCATCGCTGAAGCCGGCAAGATCGCCCGGTTGGCGATCGGGGACGGCAAAAGCGTTCTGGCTCCCGTACCACCGGCAACGAATCGAAAGGTCTACACGGACGCCGACCCCATCGCGGCCGCCGACTTCCCTGAAAAACTCCGGGTGCTTCGCGAGATCGACGCCTATGCGAGAGGTCTCGATCGCCGGGTAATCCAGGTTTCTGCAACCCTCGCCGCTTCGTATCAGCAGGTCGAAATCCTCAGGCCCGAAGGTGGTCACGTCCGGGATGTGCGTCCAATGGCACGGCTGAATGTCTCTGTCATCATCGAGGAGGGGGACAGGAGGGAGACGGGCTCCACCGGAACCGGGGGTCGAATCGAGCTTTCGGGGCTGCTGGGCTCGGAAAAGTGGCAATCCGTCGTCCAGGAAGCGATCCGGATCGCCAGGGTCAATCTCGGGTCCGTGCCGGCCCCGGCCGGAGTCATGGAGGTGGCGCTCGGAAGTGGCTGGCCCGGAATCCTCCTGCATGAGGCCGTCGGGCACGGTCTCGAAGGCGACTTCAACCGCAAGGAAACGTCGGTTTTCTCCGGTCTCATGGGGAAACCGGTTGCGGCTCCCGGAGTCACGGTCATCGACGACGGAACCATTCTGGATCGACGGGGATCGATCTCGGTTGATGATGAGGGAACGCCGAGCGGACGCACGGTCCTTATCGAGGACGGAATTCTTGTCGGTTACCTGCAGGATCGCCAGAACGCCAGGCTGATGGGCGTGGAACCAACGGGAAACGGCCGGCGGCAGGGGTACGGCCATGCACCCATGCCGCGAATGACGAACACGTTCATGAAATCCGGAAATGCCGAACCATCTGAAATCGTCTCCGAAATCTCCGACGGAATCTATGCTGTCGGCTTCGGCGGCGGTCAGGTCGACATCACCAACGGCAAGTTTGTTTTCAGTTGCACGGAGGCCTACAGGGTGAAAGGCGGCAAGGTCGGCGAACCGGTCAAGGGCGCGACACTGATCGGTGACGGAGCGACCGCGCTCAGGACGATTCGGGCCATAGGAAACGACATGAAACTCGATCCCGGAATCGGGACCTGTGGCAAGGCAGGACAGTGGGTTCCCGTCGGCGTCGGTCAGCCAACGGTCCTAATCGAAGGGTTGACCGTCGGAGGAAGTGCCCTGTGAAAATCGTAAACCAGGATGAAACCTGCCGGTTGAGCCCCCTGTTGCGACGAACAACAATGGAAGGCCGACGAGATGGCTGATCTGACGGAATCCGGTTCACCAGTTCAGGTCCAGCTTTTCCGCTGGGCCGGTTCATGGGGTCCATTCAAGGTGAAGATCCCGTGCGGGGAGTGCTCACTGACACTCGATGTCATCCACGACACCTTTGCGAATGAACTGTCCGGCATTCCGGTATCGCTCGATGTTCGCGACTGGCTGACCGAGTGGTGGCGTCCCTTGCCAAGGGGAGGCTGGCATGCGCCGATCGTGTTGGTCGAGGGCCGCCTTGTCAGTCAGGGACACGCGCTGAACAGGGGTGTGCTGACCGAGGCAATTATCGATGCGCACGCACGGCGCAGCGAGGTGCGGGGAAACCACGTGTTCGGAAAGGCCACCTGCCCTCATTGCGTTCGCGCAAAGTCGTACCTCGAGTCGTCCGGAATCGACTACGAGTATCATGACGTTGTCGCGAGTCCGCGTTCGCTCTACGAAATGCTCGCGCGGGTCAAACCGATCGTCGGCCACAAGACCCCGATTACCGTCCCGCAAATCTGGATCGATGACGCCTATGTCGGCGGAGCCGACCGGCTGGCGGAAATCGTGGAGCGATCAGTGGAACCGAATCCCGAACGAGGTCGCTGCTCGATGTCTCCAGGCCGTTAAGCCGCCTTGGGCCGGGTCGCCGGAAACCCGGGAGAGGTGAAGGACATGGGCGGATCGGACGATCGGAACAACGTGATCACTTATCATCGCGTGTTCGGCTTCCGGGTACGGTTCACTCCTGCCCCGGGTCCGCATGGAAATCCGCGGACCGGTTTCAGGTCGCTTCCACGGGCCCGCTTGCGCTGATGCGGCGCGGCCGTCCAAGGAAAGCCGCTGCATGCGCACCCCCACCCGCCGGTGCGCCAAGCGGCATGTACAGGCCGCTGAGCCACCGCGACATGGAACGTATCCACCTCGCGGCGTTGGAGTTGCTCGAAAGAGTCGGAATGAAGGACCCGACGCCCACGGTGACGGATCTCGCCCGGTCGAAGGGATGCCGTACTGACGACGCCGGGCGCCTGCTGTTGCCGTGCGCGCTGGTCGAGGACACGATCGCATCCGCCGCCCGCGGGTTCGTCCTGCATGGCCAGAAACCTGTCCACGACCTCGAAGCACACGCAAACCGTGTCCATTTCGCCACCGGCGGAGCGGCGGTGAAGATGCTCGATTCCGAAAGCCGCGAATATCGGCCTTCGACCCTGGAAGACCTGTTCGACCTCGCCCGGCTTTGCGATACCCTGCCGAATATCCAGTGGTTCGCGCGTCCCGTCGTTGCAACGGACATCCATGACTGGCGCGAACTGGATCTGAACACCGTCTATGCCTGCGCCTGTGGCACCGCGAAGCACCTGGGATCCAGCATCACGCTGCCTGAACATGTTTCCGATGTCGTGGCCATGCTGGACATGGTGCTGGGGAAAGACGGCGCGTTCCGGCGGCGTCCATTCCTTTCCGTCCACGCCACAACGGTCGTCTCGCCTCTGGCCTTTGCACAGGACAGCAGCGACGTCGCCACCGCCGCGGCGAGGGCGGGCATGCCCATCCTCAGTCTGACTGGTCCTCAGTCCGGCGCCACGGCGCCGGTGGCGCTCGCCGGGACGCTGGTGCAGGTGGTCGCCGAAACCCTGGCCGCCCTGACCGCGATCAATCTGGTGCGTCCCGGGCATCCGGTGATAGCCGGCGGTTGGCCGTTCGTGTCGGATCTTCGTACCGGCTCCTTTGCCGGCGGCGGCGGTGAGCAAGCGTTGTTGAGCGCCGGCATGGCACAGATGATGACGTATTTTGATCTGCCGAGCGGAGTGGCTGCCAGCATGACCGACTCGAAGGTGCCCGACAACCAGTCGGGTTACGAGAAGGGTGTCACCAGTACCCTGACCGCGTTGAGCGGCCCGACATTCGTCTACGAATCCGCCGGGATGACGGCCAGCCTGCTCGGCTGCTCTTTGGAAGCGATGGTAATCGATGCGGAAATGATTTCGAGCGTGCGCCGATGCATGCGCGGGATCGAGGTCACCGACGACACGCTGTCCGTGGAAGTCATCGAGGAGATCGTCCGCGGGCCCGGACACTTTCTTGGCCATAACCAGACACTGGCAATGATGACCACGGAATATGTCTATCCGGAAATCGCGGACCGAACCCCGATCGATGACTGGAGAGAACGCGGTTCCCCGGACATGTGGGAGCGCGCCGGGGCTCGCGTGCGCGAGATCCTGGCCAGCCATTACCCTCGGCATGTCGGAACCGAATCGGACGCATTGATCCGCAACCGGTTTCCCATCCGGTTAAGCCGGGAGGCGGTCTTTCCGCGAGCCGAACGTGGTCAATTGACCCCGTGAGCCGGCCATGACCGAACAGGTGCGGGTGGCCGTCGTCGGCGGAGGCATCGTCGGATGTGCGGTCCTGTATTGCCTGGCAAAGCGCGGCTGGTCCGACACCGTGCTGCTGGAACGCCAGGAGCTCACCTCCGGCTCGACCTGGCACGCGGCCGGGAATGTTACTCATTTCGGTCACTATGCGGAGATTACCCGCCTCTATGTCGATTCGCTGCGCGTCTACCTTCAGGCCGAAGCCGAAAGCGGCCAGTCAATCGGTTTTCACAAGACCGGCAGCCTGCGGCTTGCCACGAACCGAAGCGAACTGGACGCATATCGCGGCCTCGAACGCATGTACGGGCAGCTCGGCATCCCGTACCGTGTGGTCGGCCCCGCGGTAGTCGCGGACCTCCATCCGCTGGTTCGTATCGATGGCGTGGCAGGGGCCGCCCACACGCCTGACGACGGCCATGTCGATGCGGTCGGGGCGACCCACGCGATGGCCAAGGCTGCCAGGGCGGCCGGGGCCCGGATCAGGCGGCACTGTCCGGTGCAGGCGCTGCAAAAGTGCTCCGAGGGGGCCTGGGAGGTTCATTCGCGCCACGGCGTCATTCGTGCCGAACACGTCGTGCTGGCCGCGAGCTTCTGGACGCGCGAGCTCGTCCGGCCGATCGGCTTTGATCTTCCCCTGTACGCGCTGGAGCACCACGAACTCATCACCGATGACGTGCCCGAACTGAAGTCGCTCGCATTCGAACTCCCCACGATTCGCGACCCGTACGGTCCGGCGAATTTCCGCCAGGAGCATTTTTCGCTTTTGTGCGGCGTGTACGAGAGCGACCCGCGGTTCTGGGCGACGCAAGGTGTCCCGCCGGACTTCGGCCAGGAATTGCTTGCTCCCGACCTGGACAGGCTGGAAACACACCTGCTGCGGGTGATCGAGCGCGTACCGGCCTTCGGCCGGGCCGGGTTGAAAACCGTGGTCAACGGGCCGATCTGCTTCACCCCCGATGGCTGCCCGATGGTCGGGCCGCTGCGCCGTCATCGGGGGTTGTGGCTCGCTGCAGGCTTTCCCGTCGGGATCGGGACGGGCGGAGGCGCCGGCGCGTTCCTCGCCGACTGGATTGTCAACGACGCACCTCCCTTCGAACCCGGCATGATCGATCCGGAAAGGTTCAAGCCGGAACGGGACAGAAACAGGGATCTCGCCAAGGTCCGCGACACCTACGCGCGAGGATACGTCGCTCCGTAGCAATTTGCCTTCCGGGGCGGAGATTCGCCGAGCCGACTGATCAAATAGTGACCGACAGGGAGCCCGAACGACAGTTGGGCAACGCTGGCCGGACAGGCCGAGCGTCCCCCGACACCAGGGAAATGCGGCATATGATCAGACCCAGGAGTCGCGTCCTTTCGGAATCGAAGACCGAGCAACTCGTCCCATGCCGACTCAAATGCACTCACTCAGATAGGGTGCCTTCCTCCTGCCATCCCTCAGGTGCACAATGTTCTGCGGTTCTGAAGCGAACCAGACGAAAGAACCCCATGCCAGAGCGGACACGGTTCTGCGGAACCCGCGCGCACTGCGGTCGCGATATGCAGTAACAAATGCGACCTGAGCCCTGTCGAAGCCCGCCACGTCCGTGAGCCGGTACAAAGCCTCCTGCCGACGTGAGGACATCGGGCCGTCCGTCGCCACCACTTCCACAAAGACAATGAGAGTGTCGGTGGGGCCAAGATCGACAAGGATCAGATCAGGTAGATCCTTGTCGGCCTCGATTTCGAGACCGATGGCCCCGGCAAGGGAATCATCGCGGCTCACGACCTTGTTGCCGCTCTCGCTTAACCACAGAACCGCCGGGTTTCTGAGAAAGTTGGGCGCGAAGGTCTCGACGACGGCCTTTGAGATGACGGAACTCGGGCCGGGCGCCAGCCTCCGCGTCTCGCCGTTAGGGAACTTGACCATCACCCCCGTCTCGCGGGCGACGGCCCCGGCCCGTATCAAAGCCACGCGAGCAAGTGTGCTCGCCGAAAGGTGCAATGTCTGAAACTCGGAAATGGCGGTAGTCAAGGCAGTGCCGGACATAGAAGGATCGAAAAGCGCAGCGAAGTCGCGTTCAAGTGCGTAGCGTGGATTGCTCGATGTGGTCGGCAGATCCTCCCGTGCAAATACGGCTCCGATATTGACCAAGCCTTCACGGAGGGTCTCGTCGCGGATTGGTTCACGTGTATTGTCGGCATACCACCGTTCACCTGGCACCAAATAATTTCTCTTTCTGACATTCTCACCATATTGCAGCCGCGATTTGTCGTCACGCATGCCGGCCTGCTCATCGGTCATGCGATAGACATGAATTGGCCCAAGATAGCGGCCTGTGTCCTTCACGGCACCAATATAGAGCATGGCAAAGACCGTGCTGGCGGCCAGCTGACGGACACACCAATTGCGGTTGGGGATGCCTTCCGGAAATACCAGGGGGAGGCGTTCCTCGACCAGTTCGCGCGTTACATACGGTGGCAATGCGATCGTCACCTCATCACCCCTCGAACAGGCGTTGGCACTCGTCCTCGACCATCCGATGAGACATGTTGGCGGCGATCAAACCCTGCAGACGGTCGAGCTTCTCTGGCGCCGGAAGTGGCAAAGCTTCAATCTCGTAGGCAGACACGGCGACACTGCCGCTCATGCACCGAAATGCACGGTCCGCGGTATGGGAGTTGAGAACAGTGGCCAGTACGACGGGGGGTACACGCGGCCGGGAAGCAAGAGGTTTTAGCATGTTGAGATGGTTTTCGACCACAACCCCTCCATGCTGTACAATGAAAGATTCGGGCAACGGAGCTGCGATCAGTCTACGGTGCTGTTCCTTGGCGGTCGTGCGTTGCAGCAGAACGCAAGGCGCTCTGGTCACCAACCAATTATCCCCAGCACGAACCTCAAACCACGGTTCGTGGTTGTGTTTTCTTGCCCGCCATTCGAAACGACCGTTAGGCAGGACGGCTTCCGCCCAGATGAGCGGCAGCCGACACTTGGCCATTCGGGCATGAATCTGATCCTTGAAGCGGTTCCAAACCAGAGGTCCAGTGCTGACCGTGTATCCCCAGTCGTTCAGAAAATGACGACGGTGCGGCGCGGCTCTTGCCGTGCGAATTTGGTTGGCCTTGCGCGGCAGGATCCACGGTAACGAAGGGTCAACCGGAAGCTTGAACGCACCCAGGGGATTCGCCTCAAGACGCTTTGCCCCGGAAACATCCAACTCATGGACGACGACCGGCGACCACGTGGCACCACGACGGTAGGCAGCAAGCAAAGTTTCCTGAAGCACATCGTCGAAAACACGGCTACGGTCCGCGACGAAGTCGAGATGTTGTGGCGGCGCTTCCCGGCCGAGCAAGGCACGCAGATTCCTGAAATACTTGCCTGCCAGGAAACTTGTCGGTGTGACAAAGGCGACCACGCCGCCTGGCCGGACATGCCGTAATGCCAGGTCAGTGAACACACCATACAGATTCGCGTGGCCATAGAGGCTGCGCCGAAACTTCTCGCGTTGCACAGGTGTCAATCGTGTTCGCGAATATGGCGGATTGCCGATGACAAGGTCGAACCGATTGCGCGGCGGGTCCTTTTCAAGGCTGTCACACAATGTCACCAAGGCTGGAGTTTTCTTTCCCGCAACTGACGAAAGGGGAAGCAATACGATGTCGACGGCGACCTGGGCCAGCCAGGCACCAAACGGATCGATTTCGTAACCGCGCAGGCGGTTTGCAATGTTTTCGAGGAGAATGCGCGGACTGCATCCGGGCAGTTGTGCAATGACGTGCTGCGCTACGGGGGCAAGAAAGGCGCCACCGCCACAGGAAGGGTCCAGGACACGGCAAGTCGACCAATCAACATTGGCAGCAGTTGCCAGGTGGATGAGCCGGTGAGCCAGGGCTGGCGGGGTGTAGTGGATACCGTAACTTGAACGGTAGGCCGGCGGCAACAGGTAGGTGTACGTCAAGCCAATCTGGTATGCGGCAATGGCAGGATCCAGGCGAGCGGACAATTGGCCGACCAATGCAGCAAGTCCCTTGAGCGTATCGTCGAGTGGAAATGCAGAAAAGTCAGAACTCGGCCGCCGCAGATCCATGGAAATGGATTGGTCAGCGCATGACGCTTCCCACCAACTGCGCACGAGAGCCACACCGAACGAATTTGCAAGCCGCAAACGGTTCGCATTGTCCAAGGTCTGCGACAGAGCGCGAACCATTACCCGCGCATTCTGCAATTCCGTGAAAACGTCACCTCCGGCGGAAGGCGTCAAGTTCCGTTCACCCTTCTCCGGTTTGGATCTGGGAGACGTTGCCTGTAGGTTCTTCATTTTTCCTACTCACCGTCATGGAGTACGGTACCTACTGTTGCCAACCATGATCAGCGGAACCGTATGTCTTTGGAGATTGGATCCGTATCTCTCGGCAGTGATCTCACCGACGACAGTCTTGTCGGCAAAAAAATTCTGCCAACGTTTGACTTCCCTAATTCCGCCCCGGTGAAGCACACATTGTCGTCGACGACTACATCGCCGGCCCAGTCAATACCTGTTTCGTAAGGACAAGAAGTTGTGGAATCACTCATCGGGTACTCTTCCTGTCGTGGGCATCCAGCCCAAACATTGACGTGAATCTAACATGACCATAAACATTACTTCTGCAGGATTGTAAAGAACAAAGAAAGAACTTTCGAAGAAGGGAAAAGGGAAAACCCTTGGAAGATCACGTACGATTGAGGGATTGCGCCGATGCCGAACTTTTTTGATTTTGAGGTAACGCATGTCAACCGCAGTGGACGAGTTCCGGGGCGGAGCCGCGTGCGGCGTCCACGATCAGGAGAGCGGAGTGGTCGGCGTCGTCAAGCTTCCGCCCGACCGCGGCGAAGTCGCTGGTGACTCCGTTCGGGGTGAGGGTGTTGCGCTTTGCACTATGCGGCCAACACCTCGCGGAGGACCTCATCCGCGAGGGAACACCTGTTCGCCCGTTGACGGTTTCGGCCGGATCCGAACGCGCGTTCTACCTCGTGCATTCCGCGGTCAGCCGCCTGCGGGCGGAAACGCGGTAACTGCACGGCTGGTTGCTCGACGAATCACGCGGAAACCGGGAACGACCATCGGACCGCCCAGGGTAGGTTTCGGAAACTCAGGTCACCCGGAACACCGGACGATAACTCGGCTGGGCCGAAACGGGGTTCGGGCTGCGTTTTTCCCGAATTCCCCGGGTACGGTTCCGCGACTCCTGATGAGTGATCATCGTGCCTGGAGAAGGGTGGATGCAAACGCGCAGGTGGAACTTGCATCGGCTTGCAGGCGGCCACTGGAGACCTTCGACGTCTCGACTATCTCCGGGATATGCCGACAGGCAAAGCAACTCACAATGATTGACAGTGGGATGCTGCGGGAGAACAACTACCCCTGAATCGTCTTTAGCAGCCCCTGCGTCGAACTGTCCCGCCCCTCGGGTATTCGTCCAGATTCCACGAATGGCAACAGGTCGCGCGCAAGTTCCTTGCCGAGTTCGACACCCCACTGGTCAAAACAGTTGATCCCCCAGATTGCCGCTTCGACGAACACGCGATGTTCGTACAAAGCCACCAGTCGGCCCAGTGTTCCTGGATCAAGGCAATCGTATACGAGCGTTATGCTCGGGCGGTTTCCTTCGAACACGCGGTGCGATGCCTGAAGCCTCAGTTCCGCTCCCGACAGTCCCCGCTTCTCCATCAACCGGACGGTCTCATCGAATGAACGTCCGACCATGAGCGCTTCCGCCTGGGCAATGCAGTTCGCGACAAGCATGTGATGGTGGGCATGGCCCAGGGAACTCCCTCCCCGACGCCCGACCAGGAACTCGACCGGCACGATGTGTGTGCCCTGGTGCAGCAGTTGCGCTACTGAATGCTGGGCGTTTGTTCCGGGTTCTCCCCAGACGACTGGACCCGTGTCGATTCGGACCCTTGAGCCATCCAGTGACCGGCTTTTGCCGTTGCTTTCCATGTCGACCTGTTGGGCAAAGGCGGCAAACCTGTTCAGGCGCTGCTCATAGGGCATGATCGTGCGGCTCGAATACCCGCAGAAATTGGTGTGCCAGATTCCGGTCAACGCAAGAATCATCGGAAGGTTCTGTTCCGAAGGCGCATCCCGGAAATGCAGATCCATGGCATGGCCGCCGGCCAGAAAATCGCCAAAGCTCCGGCGCCCGATCGCAAGCACGACCGGCAGCCCGATCGGCCCCCACATCGACAACCTGCCGCCGACCCAGTCGGCGAACCCGAACGTCCGCTCCGGCGGGATTCCGAAGGCCGCGACCTGGTCGTCTGCCGTTGAAATGGCGACGAAGTGGAGGCCGATTCCGTCATTTCCCGTGACGGGCAAGAGCCAGTCGCGCACCGTCGCGGCATTCGTCATGGTCTCGGGCGTCGTGAAACTCTTCGATGCCACGATCGCAAGGGTGGTTTCCGGATCGATCCCGCCAAGGATATCCGCAGCATGCGCGCCGTCGACATTCGCGAGGAAATGAACGCGCGGGCCGTCGTGGAATTTCCTGAGGGCAATGCAGGCCATCTCCGGCCCCAGTTGAGACCCGCCGATGCCGATATGGACGACATCGGTGAAAGCCTTCCCGGAAGCGCCCCGAACCGTTCCCGAACGGACCTGTTCGGCGAATTCCCCCAGGCGGTCCCTGGTCGCAATGACATCGGGCATGACGTCTTCGCCGTTCACCATGACCGGAGTTCCGGATACATTCCTGAGCGCAGTATGCAGCGCAGGCCTGTTGTCGGTCTTATTGATGAACTCCCCGGCA
>JAPOVX010000393.1 GCA_026707935.1 Paracoccaceae bacterium | reverse complement strand
CGTGACGCGCTCCGCCGCATGGCCTGCAAGGAACTCATTCCACTGCCCAACGAGACGGTACAAACGATACGAAAATGCGTGGCGCGTACGGATATCGGGTAGACCACGGGGCAATCGATCCGGATCTACGACGCATCCCTCTTCGACCAGCGTCCATTCCGGAGCCATCGGCCAGAATTCTCCAAGCGTTTCAATGCAATGGTCAATGATCGGAGCAATGTCGAGGCGCGACGCCTCTGTGTTCAGATCCTCCGTTTGCGATTCCTCGGCCGCCTCACGCGCACGCAAATCCTGTTCCTGAACGAACCAGCCAGCTGCTAAGCCAATACCTGCAACAACCGTGAATACGACGACTGCGATCAAATACTTGTATCGATTTCGTTTGTAGACCGGCAGGATACCCTGTAGCACCGTCAGTTCAGCGGCTGCATACCAATATAAATTTCCTTTCGCATTCTCCAAACTGTCTCGTTGACCATCACGATTGTCCGGCAAGTATATCCGGTTGATGCTTGTGTTCTGAATCGCCTCATCGATTGCCAGATTCCACTTTGAGCGATCGTCATACGCCTCTTCGGAAAACACGGTCGGCGCACCATCGGCAATCACGACCGTCAGAAACCGATCACCCGCATCGTTGGCAAGGGCAACGAAACAGACATCCGATGTATGCTCCGGTCGGATGACAGAAATAGCGAGCGCAGCCGCAGGTACAGTTCCCTTGGGCGGCGACCTCGCATCAAATTCGCAGTGGCCTATTCGATTCCGAATGACCGAGCGCCAACTGCCGCGACGGAGGCCCCAGGTAATGCCGGCAACTGCCTGGGTTCCGCCAAATACTTCTACAGTTGCCAAAACGAATACTCCTTCCTGTGAGCATCGAGTGGCACTGGTCCGTAGTAGCGACCGAATTTCAGGCGGCGATGGAGCACGCGAAAATACTCAGGGTCCCACTCTGCCGTGCGTCGGAGAACAACGATTCCAACCGCTGCGATCAGTAACCCCGACGCGATTGCGGCCGGCGTTTGAAACAACACGAACAACCCGGCGAAAAACAGCACAATGACCAGTGGCACACGTTCCATTCCACCGAGGAGTATCGGGCGAACCAGGGACTTATGAACCGGGTTCATGTCGACTCAACTCGACCGGTGCCCGCCAGACCGTCCGTCCGGACATGCGCATGATGGATACCGGGCTCACCGGGTATACTCCGCCGTCCCCCGGAACATAGACGCGTGAAATGCGAAGTGTCCGCCCGATCGACGCGGTCGCCTGAAACTCGGACTCGCTTACATAGTCAAGCTCAATTCCAAATGTTGGCGACCGACCACCTTCATCGATCGCAAATCCTGCCCGCCGCAAATAGTGCAACGCGAAACGCTCACAGGTAGTCCTGCGCCTGGGCGAAACGAATACGTTTCCCCTGACGGAGATGTTTTCGGCAATCTTGCGTGCGAGGTCGTGTCCGACTGCGCAGGCGTGTGCGTCATCGAGCGATACAGTACCCCCTGATCCAAAGCCCGGAAAGGGTGACGTACATCCTGCGAGTGCAAGCAGCGATACCAGAATCCCTGCACGAATCTCCAGCCTACCCATTATTCCGGATCCCGTTTGATCCTGATTGATCTCTTGCCAAGCCTGAGGGTTGCCTCTTCGAACACGCCGTCAATTTCGTATCTTCGACCGTCGACCCTGTAGTTGACGACACGGTCGAATCCGTTCGATCCGGCATGAAAAACCGGCAACTCTCCGTCCCAGGATCTTGGCAACTCGATGTAGGTCTGCCTGCCATCGTCATAAATGCGTTGGGGCGCAAACCCGGCTTTACCTGCGATCAGATATCCGAAATTCAAGTCGCCAGCTGCTACAAGACCCTCGCTGGTTTCGACACCGGTTCTCTCGATGACCGCCCTTCTTGCGGCCGCCGCAATCGCTTGCGATTCCCTGGCCCTGTTTCGCTGCGCCTCAATTTTGGCACGTACAGCTTCAAGTTCTTCGTCCGGGTACCGGAATGACAATACGGGCGTATAGTTCTCCGGGTCCGGGACCAGTTGAATGGAATAAAACCTCTTGTTGGTAAATGCCGTCAGGATGGCGCTGACCGCACCCTTTGTCGGTTTGAGGATCAGGTACTGTCGCCGCGAACCGGAAGAATACCCTTCGCGAACCTCAAGATGCCAGCGAACAGGGTCCGAAATCGATGGAGTATCGTGGAACTCTTCACCCGGGCCGAATTCGATCGCACATATATGGAGCGGCGCGCAGACGAGGGCGGCGGGCGATTCACCATAGGTCATAACAACGCGACCTGCTTCTCCGAGAACTGCATTCGCCGGCTGAGTCCGCCATGCTTCCTGGATCTTGGTCTGGGAAGGAACTGCCGGAATTACCGCAGTCTCGGCATACGCACTGTTTGCGGCGGCGAACAGCGCCAAGACAATTGAACAAAGGCACGATGACTTCATGATTCGGTCACGAACCTGAATCGGCGGGCGGATCGGACGTGGCGTCAATCACATAGGAGGCGCCACTGGCGTTCGGAATGAGGGCGCGAAGAAGCCCCGCACCTCCCGTAATCATGGCGACGGCAATGATGACGTTGATGATGGAACGGGCGAACTGGCCGAATTGTTCGCCGAACAGTATCCGCACGGCCAGAACGACGAGACCGAGTACTCCCACGGCTAGTGCGAATGGTCCGGTCAGATTGTCGACGATCCGGTCGAGCGGACCGTCCCATGGCATTGTAACACCCGCGGCTGCGGCAGGCTGCATCATTCCAAGGATTGCGGCACTTGTCGCAACAAAGAGCAGGAGCAAGCGATGCCGTACTGCGACATTTCGCGGAAGAATTTGCGATTTCATGATTTGACCTCCAGGATTTCGCGGACAACCGGGCGTCCGGCTCCCCGTTCAAGGAAAACAACAATGTCGATGGTCGAACGGATCAGTCTCTTCTGGCTCGTCGTGGCCACTTCGGAACACAGCATGTCGAGACGAGAGACGACTTCTCCGGCACCGTTAGCGTGAAGCGTTGTCATTCCACCGCGATGGCCCGTGTTCCAGGCTCGAAGCATCGTCAGTGCCGCCGCTCCGTCCCGGCATTCGCCAACGATGATACGATCGGGAGCCAGTCGAAGCGTTGAAACCAACAGTCTTTGCTGGTCGACCGTATTTGAAGTTCTAAGCGAAACCGTGTTGGCCAGTCCCGGCCGGAGTTCCGGTGTATCCTCGATGACGATGATCCTTTCCTGAGAGCAAATCTCAGACATGACATTAAGGCAGGCATTCGCGAAGGACGTCTTTCCTGATCCTGTAGCTCCGCAAATCACCATGTTCTTTCGCCCACTGATGACGCACCTGATCATCCCCGTCATTCTGGAGGTTTCGGCCGGATCGTCCGTTCCCCAATCGAACATCTCGAGGTCGATCGGAGATTCATTGTGACGCCGGATCGAAAAAACGGGTGCAGTGACCACCGGGGGAAGCAATGCCTCGATTCGGTGAACGAATCCTGGAATCACTCCTGATACTATAGGCGAAGTTTTCTCGATGATTCGATCCTGTCTTGTTGCACACCAACGAATCAGAGATTCTGCTTCTCCCGAGCCACATTCCCGCTCTATGGTCGCCTTTGACCCGAAGCGTTCGACAAACAAGTTTCCGTCAGGATTCAACGATATTTCAATAACTTCTGGATCGTTGAGCAGTCGGTTCACGGGATGGAGCATTGCGGGAATCTCCCTCGGACGGGATAATGTCGTCACGTCTGACATCAATTCACCTTTTTTGTCAAAAATTCGATTACGGGAGATTGACATCGAAATGTACAATATGCAAGAGTTAATGTCGTTCTTGATAACAGGAAGGAGAAAGGGTGAACGTTCTGGCGCGCTCCGCACGCAGGCGCTGGTTTACCAGGTGGTTTCCGAATTGGCCGCCGAGAACGAAACACCCGTAAAGATAGAATGCGTCATGAGGGTTCTGGATCTGTCGCGCACGGCCGCAAACACCGCATTGAAAAGTCTCGCGGAAAAACGATTTCTCGAGCGTGTCGGCGAAGTCTATGCGGGTTCGGAACGGGGTTACTCGTACTATCCGTCAACACGGGCCCTTCGGCCCCGGAATCCTTCGGCCCGCTGATCCGTTGCCCCGATTGGATCGATCCAGAGCGAATTTTCAGGATTTCGTCGTCTCGGGAAGACGATTCGAAGTCATCGGATTTAACCGAAATCACGAACAAGGCAGATCTTCCGGGTGTGAGCGGCATCGCCGACCGGAGGAAATTGAAAGGAAACGTGGGCGGACGATCGGCGCGTGCAAACGGAGAGAAAGGCAACGAGTGCGCTCGTCACGAAATCATCCGGGGTGACACGCTTGGCAAAATTGCCGATCGTTACCTGGGTTCACCGTCGAAATTCCCCGAGATAGCTGCCGCCAACCCGGACGCTGCCGCGAATCCCAGGCACCTTAAGCCAGGCACCGTTCTCAAGATACCGTGTCGAATTCCACCTGCCGACAATCAGGATTCGGACAATCCGGCAGAAAAAAGAGGCGCCGGGAATGGGTCAAAAGCAGGTTTGTTTTCGTGGCTCTTCGGCAAGAACCAGGAGTCTCCAGCCAAAGCGCCCGCAACCTCGCCAGCGACTTCGCCTGCTCCGGCCGCGGTGCCTGTCTGGCGTGCGAGTCAAGGCGACTTCCTGATCGACGTTTTGGAACGTTGGGGACGGAAGGCGGGATACCAGGTCGTTATCGAAGACCGTGGCGACTGGCAGTTCGACGTAGAGTTTTCGTTCGAAGGCACCTTCCAAGGCGCGTTAAAGGAAGTCGCCAAGGGCTTCAGATCAGGCCCCCATGCCCCTCTCCTGGTCGTTTACGCCAACAAGGTCATTCGTGTGGGAACCGCACGATGACCGGGTACATATGCGTAAATGCACTGAGATTCCTGACAGCGGCCGGTCTGCTCGCCAGCTTGGCCGGCTGTGAGACTTTCCGGATTGCTGACCAACGCGCTGACAGCCTGGCATCCGAGGCCGCGCGGCACCGCGGTCTGCTTGCTTCGCAGCAAAGGGGTGGAGTCGTCAAAATCAACCAGCCGTTCTACGGGAACCGGGGATCGTTGAACGACGATGACAGGGCGAAACGACACAACCGCGGAACGCCTTTGCCAGATGAATTCCAACAGGACCTCGGTGTCGAGATCATGACCAAGGTGCCCGTCGATATCGACACTGTTCGGACCATTATCACGGGCGCGACCGGGCTGGATGTAGTCCTCAGGACAACCTACCCGACACAAACCGGTGTCATCGAAGTTCCTGTTTCGGGCACATTGCTTGTCGACCATCGTGGACCATTGTCCAGCTTGTTGGACAGGGTCGGCTCGCGATTCGATCTTTCGTGGTCGTTCGATGGATCGTCAATTCGTTTCGACCGCATGGTCAACGTTGCTTACGATGTCCCTCTGCCGCCAACGTCCGGGACGCTCGGCGCCGAGGTGACCGGGGTCAGAACCGGAACGTCCAGCATCAGTTCCGGCAAGTCGGTAAAGGTCGATCCCTGGGCTGAAATCACCGACGCCTTGAAACAGGTCGTCCCACCTCCTGCATCCGTGACACTGTCTCCGAACACCGGAAAGATCACCGTGTTCGGGCCGCCAAGTGTCCAGCAAACGGCTGGCGAGATCATCGACCAGTTTTCCGATGTGTACTTGAAGAGAATAGGTCTGGAGATCGCCACGTATTTTGTTGACGCCGACCGGAATGGCGAAGTTGGTTTTGGTGCATTTCTTCAGGGATTGTTCGACGACTACCAAGCGTCACTGGGGCAACCCGCTCAATTCGACGGCAGCATTAGTAGCGCCGGAATCTCTGGTAAAATCGCGATCGTCGACGGCAACTTCAGTGGCTCGTCCCTGGATTTTTCGGCTCTGGCCTCTGAAAAGGACGTCGTCGACTATCGCCTGACCAATACCGTTGGTCAGAGCGGCGTTATTGCACCCGTTTCCCTACTTTCGACACAGAACTATGTGCGCGAATCGTCGAGCAGGACGGACTCCGAAGGCGAGGTAACGCATTCGCTCAAGGTCGATAGCATCGATACCGGGCTTTCAATATTTGCGCTGCCGCGCCTCATCAACAATGACAGGATTCAGCTCAGCCTCTGGATCGTACAGGCCAGCCTCAACAGCCTCGACAAATTCGGCTCAATTCAGTTGCCGAAAACCGACCATCGAGCAGTTGAATACACCGTCGTCCTGACCCCAGGGGAGACATTGATCATCGGGGGCTACGAACAGGAAACGGTGCGGAAAGGCCAGCGCGGTGCAGGCGTTGCAGGGTTTCTCGGCCTCGGCGGGTCGGCAAGGGCCGAATTGATCCGGACGTCGATGATCATTCTCGTGCGTCCCACCCTGATTGGCAGTTGAACATGCTGATGCGTCCGCGAAAAACCTTTTCGGACCTTCTCAACTGGGGCGCCGCTGTCGCACCGGGTGTTGTCGTTTGCAAGGACGGCTCCATGCTCGCGGCCTGGGAGGTGAGAGGGCGGGATAATGAGAGTGTCTCACTGGACGAAAGGACTCACCAAGCGAGGCAATTAAGCCAGGCGCTCACGGGCTTTGGCGATGGGTCCGCGTTCTGGGTCGACTTTCGGCGCCTTCCGGTAAAGGGAGATTTCGGCCACGAAGACGAATTTGCCCCTGATGCCCTCAAGGTTCTCCAGATGGAGCGGCGGAGTATTCTCGCAACCGGTGGCGCCCTGTTTTCGAACGTCATTCACCTGACGTTCCAGTCATCCAACCTCGACTGCAAGGTGGCAGTAGAATCGCAGATCGAGGCCTTCGAAACCCAGTGCACGTCAGTCGAGACAAGGTTTTCCGGCGTCTATGACCTTCGACGTTTGCGAAACCGGCAAATGAAACTTGCAAGCGGGCATGTCGGGTTCGTTGACGAGCTGGTCAGTCACCTGTCTTCCTGTGTCAACGGTGCGGCCAGGTTGCCACGGCAACCGGCCGGTATCGGTTGCCCTTACCTTGATGTCATGATCGCCCCGTCTTTTGAACAGGAGTCCTTCCACGACATCATTCGGATCAACGACCGGTGGACAGCCGTGATCGCAATCGATGGATATCCTCCGTACACCGAGCCAGGCGCACTGGAGATCATTCAGGGTTTCGAATTCGACTATCAATGGTCGTCCCGCTTCATCTGTCTCGGAAGGAATCGGAGCCGAACGGAACTGCATCGCAGACGGCGATTCTGGTCCCAGGGGAAGCAATCGCTCACTGCGCAGGCCTTTGCCATCGAAAACGCCCCCGTTGATTCCTTTGCCGCGTCAATGGAGGCGGACACCGAGGCAGCCATTGCGGAGGCGGGGTTAGGTGAACTGGCGTTTGGAGTGTTCAACGGCGTTATCGTCTTGTTTGGCGAGATTGGAGGAACGCGAGAAGGTGTCCTTTCAGCGGCTCGGAACGTGGCAGAGGTGTTGCTCGAAAGAGGATTTGAGGCGCGTGTCGAAACCTGCAATGCACTGGAGGCCTTTGTCGGCCGTCTGCCCGGTCACCCGAAGAACAATCCGCGACGCCCGATCCTTTCGAGTCTGAATTTCGCGGATCTGGTTCCACTTTCCACCATCTGGCAGGGCGACACGACCGTAAACTGTCGGGAGTTTCCCAAGAACTCACCGCCCCTGGTCGTCGGCCGTGCAGTTTCGGGCGAGCCTTATTTCTTCAATCTCCATTCATCCGGAGTCGGACATACACTGGTGTTTGGACCGACAGGCGCAGGAAAGTCGGTGCTTCTCGGGCTCTTCGCAGCGAATTTTACAAAGTATCCCAACTCCCGCGTGGTGATCTTCGACAAGAAGCGATCCATTCGATACCTGACGGCAGCAGTAGGAGGGACTTTCATCCCGATCGGTGAGGGCGGGATGGCACTCTCACCGATCGGCGGGCTTCTCCGGTGCGGACGTTCCCATGTCGAGGGTTGGATAACTGCCCTGGTAAAAGAGTCCGGCTCTAAGCCAACCCATTCGATACGCCGCGAAATCCGTGACACGGTTCGCTTGCTCCAGCCCTGTCATTCGATCGCAGACGTGCTTGCACTGGTTCAATCAGTCGAGGTGCGTTCGGCGCTCGAGTCTTTTTCCGGCGGCAACCGCGAGGGTATTTTTGACGGGACCGACGATGGAATCGAAGTCTCCGACTGGACCGTTTTCGAGACGGAAGAACTGTTTTCGGCAGGTCCGGATGTCGCGGTTCTGGCCCTGGACTACCTGTTTCGCATGGTCGAGAAGAGCCTCGACGGTCGCCCGACCTTGATCATCCTGGACGAGGCCTGGGCGTTCCTTGAGCATAAATTGTTCGCCGGCCGGATCAGGAGTTGGCTCAAGGAACTGCGGAAGGCGAATGCATCTGTCGTCATGGCAACTCAGTCGGTCGCGGATGTGACGATGAGCGACGTCACGCCGGTCCTGGTCGAGAACTGCCCGACCAAGATCTTTCTACCCAATCCAGCAGCATGGACCCGGACAAGTCGCGACCAGTACGCCAGCCTCGGTCTCACGGAAGAGATGATTTCAATCATCGCCGCGATGAGGCCGAAACGACACTACTACGTGGTCAAGCCTGAAGGACGACGCATTGTCGACTTCCTGCTGGGACCGGCTGCCTTGTTGCTTCTCGGCAGCACGTCGGTGAAAGATGCTGCCGCTGCAGAACGTGCTGCTAATGTCGATCCGGATTTCTGGAAGCAAGACCTGCGAAGGCAACTCAGTGTTCCCGATGCATAGAGCATTCTCCTGGCGCACCTTTTGTTGCTACAGGCTCAATTCTTCATTGCTGGCGGGGAAGATCGCGCAACTTGCCAATACAGAAAGGGCCGCCTGGGGCCTGAAATGTGCGCTCATTGCGTGCATGATGCTCTTTGGAAATTCGAAGGAAGCAATGGCGGGTGGAGTCGCGGGTGTCGCAACCGAGTGGACCCAACTCTTGAACAACGCCGAACTCGCCCGGTTGACTTCGCTGGAAACCTCTCATCTTTCGATAGCCGGAAACACCTTGGCTACGGAAGTCGAGCAGCTTCGAAACCTGATTCTCGCCTATCGTAACATGGTGGCGAATACCGAACGGTTGCCGGGGAGTTTTCACCGGCGGGCTCATGACCCCATAGTTCAGCTTCGCAGAATGTATATGGAGGCCGGCAGTCTCATCCAGTCCGGACGCGAACTGGACGACTTTCTTCAGTCCGGGCAGGTTTCCGATCCGTTGTTTGATGGAGAGGGATATTCGCGAAACTCCTTTGCCGAACGCTACGACGCGCTCCAGTCCCGTTGGGCAGCCGCACTTGAAACCAGCCTGGGAAAGGCGGGATTGACCCATGAGGATGTAGAAACCGAAGCCCGGTTCGTCGACCTGTTGGCCGATCGGGCGAATTCGGCCAGCGGCAACCTAGCTGCATTGCAGGTGGCAAACGAGTTGGCGACCAGCCTTGCCAGGCAGGTTCTCGATCTCAGATCATTGCAGGCCGCCCAAGCAGAACAGACTGCCGTTGCATGGTCCAGGACCCTGTTGGAATTGGACGCACGCGAAGCACTTCAACGCCGATTTGACGAGCAACTCGTAAATGAGCGGAGTGATGTCAGCTCCGGCGAAAGCATCCACGAATTACTGGGCATTGAGCGATGAAAACGACGATAGCGAGCAAACGTCGATCTGCGGCATGCGCACATTTGGCAACGGGAATCGTCTGTTTTGGAGCAGTCTGTATCCCGGTTCCTGCAAATGCCCAGGATGCGCCCGCTCGACTTGATTCGTTGGTGCGCATGGTGGAACAGGTTTCCTCCGGCATGTCTGAAAACATCGCCAACGCTGCAATCACGCTCCTCTACACCCTGGCAGCGATCGAATTCGCATGGACGTTCGCAAAAGGCACGCTTCGGGGAGAAGGCCTTTCGGCGCTTTTGACGAAGCTGATCATTCGACTGGTCACGGTCGGCGTAATCGTCCTTTGCTTGAATTTCGGCGACCAATTGGTCCGTCTTGTCATCGACAGTGCGGTGGCGGTGGCTCGTGTCGGCGGCAGCACGGCGGAACCTTCGCCGTCGGCAATCCTTTCCCAGGCGCTCAACATGGTCGGCAGGCTGCTTGGCGAGGTCTCAGTTCTGAGCCCGGGACATTCGGTTGGACTGGTGCTCGTGTCGGTTGCGGTCGCGATAACGGCCGCAGCGATGGCGGCATTTGTCGTTGTCGTCTACGCGGAGCTCTATCTCGCCGCGGTTGCGGGCCTCCTCGGACTCGGGTTCGGCGGCCTGGAATCCACGCGCGATATCGCCATGTCCTATCTCCGCATGTTGATAGGTATGGGGTTCAAGCTCCTTACTCTTTTAATCGTCAACGGCCTTGTCATGGCGACACTGGAAACGACGTTTCAGGCGGACGGCGACCTGTTTTCGGCCATCCAGATCCTGATCATCCAGGTTGTCGGGCTGATACTCATTCTCAGGCTTCCAACGGCGGTCGAAAGAATCGTGTCCGGACCGGGTTCCGGCTCGTCTGCAACAATGGTCGGAGGCCGGGTCGGTATGACTGCATGGCGCACTGCGGGAGCTGTGGGGCGAGCGGGAGGCGGGGCCGTGTACGGCGGCGCGAAAGGTGGCGTTCGCGCCGCTCGCTCCGCGAACCTTGAAGCACTGGCTGGCACCGCCCTCGGTGTCAAACCGCCAGGCGGAATGGCAGGCGTAGCAGCGAAGACCGGTCCGGTCATCAAGGGTGTCGCGACCGGTGCCGCCAGCGGCGCCGTAGCTGGACTGTCAGGTGAGGCCCTGCACCGAAAGGCCAGTCGAGACATCCTCAACTGGCTGGATCGATCGGAACGTTCAGACAAGGATTGAAATGACGTGCATGGATTTCGCAGATGAGTGCTCGAAAATCCGAAATCGGCGGCCACAACCCGTATATCTCTGCCCAGCGGGAGTGGGACGAGAGATTCGCCTTCCATGCAGCGAATGCGCAGAGGTTTTTCTGGCTGGCAATCGCCGGAACGCTGGTCGGGGCCGTCGGACTCGGCTTCGGGATCTGGGCTGCGAGCCAGAGCGAGTATGTGCCTTACCTGGTCAAGGTAGACGATCTTGGTCGCGCGGAATCCTTGCCACAGCCACGTACAATCGGTGAATGGCCGACGAACGTGGTGAAGCGCGAACTGCAGCGTTTCATCGAGAGGGGACGGTCAATCCCCGCCGATCTGGCGGTCCTGGAACGAAACCTCCGACGCCTGTACAGTTTCCTGCCGACCGACAGCCAGGCCTACCGTGTGTTGAGTGATGCCTATCAAAGCGAGGAGACGAACCCGGTCGTCCGTTGGGACCGTGAGACGGTTTTCGTTCACGTGACGTCAGTGAGTTTTGCCGGCGGCAAATCCTGGCGCGTGGAATGGACCGAATTCGTGAGTGACCGAAATACCGGCGAATTCCTGTCCGAAGATCGGTTCGTCGGAATTCTTGTCCTGGGGCAGCAAGCTTCGGCCGGACGCGAGGCACTCGAAGTCAACCCGCTGGGCCTGATGATCGAGAACATCGATATCCAGAGAGTAAGGATCCATGCAGGCGATTGATCCGAACAGCCGAGCCGTTCTCAGCAAAAACACCTCTACGGTAATTGTCGGTGCCGTGATGGTCGCTCTGATTATCGCGCTTGGCTGGGCTCTCGGCAAGACAAGGTGGCGAACTGCCGACATTATGTCTGCAAGAGTCGTCGAACAGGACACCGATTCCCGGCAAGCGGAACGGGTGGTTGATGAAGGTGAACGCATACTGGCGGACCGAAAATCTCAACAGTTCGATGGCCGAACCAGTGGGCGAAGCAATGAATCGTCCACCGGCGAATCAAATATACGCACCGACCTTGAATCCGAGCGGCAACTTCAGGAGACCCTCCGCCGGTTGGAGGAGGAACGTCGGCGAATGAATGACCTGGCCAAGGAAGCTGATCTCTCTCCGCTTGGTCAAGGGCTGCACCAACTCGGCAGCCGATCCGATGAACACGGGCCAAGCGACGAGTTGCGAACGGAGGCAGGCCCAAATGAATCTGCAATCGGTCCGCAGCCTTCGTCATTACCGAACATAATCGGCGGGAACGGATCTGAAACACTCGCTGATCGCCGATACTCTTCGACAGAGACTACGTCTGACGTTTTCCTTGGTGGCAGTCATTTCGCGTTTGGCCAAAGGGCGGCGGGCAATTCGGCAGCCGGGCCTCGACCTGATCATCCGAACAACGTGCACCGGCTGTTTGCAGGAACGGTCATTCCCTCGGTTCTCCTTACGAGTATTGATTCCGGCATGAATGGAACGGTTCGAGCACAGGTCACTTCAGATGTTCGCGACAGCGTAACGGGGACCCGTATCCTGGTTCCAAAGGGGTCGTTTCTCCTTGGCCGTTATGAAACGGCTCAAGACGTTCATGCTGATCGTCTCTCCATTGGATGGGAAAGACTACAGTTTCCTAACGGAGTTGTTGTTTCACCCGGGAATGCGGTAACGTCGGACCTTTCGGGCATTTACGGTATCCGAGGGACAAGGGAATCGCGTTTTCTGAAGACTTTGGGATCCGCGGTCGCGATTAACCTTTTGGGGAGTCTGGCCCGGCGGAAAGACAGCGATGGCGACCAGCTTGCGGATGCCGTTCGAAAGGCGACGGGAGATTCCGCGGTGGCGGTTTCAGAAAAACTGCTGGAGAGAGACCTAAACCAGCCACCGTCATTCCGGGTTTCAGCTGGGACCGAGGTTAACGTAACACTGGAAACGGACCTGTGGTTATTGGCGTACTGAAATCCCTCGTCGTTGGTGCAATTACTCTTTTTGCAATTGCATCACCGGTCAACGCATTGCCAGACCGAGCTGCAATCCTCGATTTTATTGCCAAGAACGAAGCGCCCGGCGGGTATGATTCAGTTCATGCGAAAACACGTGAGTCGCCGCCCAGACCATTGACCCGTATGCGCTTGCATGAAGTCCTGGCGTGGCAACGGCACATTCGGCCGAGAGTGGTATCCACTGCGGTCGGGAGATACCAGTTCATCTACCAAACGCTGACGAGGCTATCCCGGGACTATCATCTCGATCCGGACAGGTTGTTCGACAAAGATCTTCAGGATGAACTTGCAAACCGGCTCCTTGACGAATGCGGTTACGGCAAACGCCAGCTTTCGTCATTTGCAAATTGCCTTGCAGTCGTCTGGGCGGCGCTTCCTCGTGTTACCGGCCGGGGCACCGGGCGGTCGGTTTGGCACGGCGTCGCCGGAAACCGCGCGCTGGTTTCACGAGATGCATTTGTTCGGTTTCTGCGGAGCGCCGGGGCAACCGGATCGAAGGAAAGTGCCGCCACGTTTCACTACGGACATCCGGGCATCGGCGCCAATCGAATTGCAATGTCCCTGGCTCAACCGAAGATCCGCTATTTCGAAACCAATCCCGCTATCGTTCGAAACATCAACCAGGCGAGGGAGAACGGATCTCTTGGCGAGTCAGTTGTGGTCAAATTCAAGGTGGACCCGTATCGGGTGCGCTGACACCGCCGTTGCGTCCCTTGTGTTTGCCGTCGCAGCAGCAGGGTTCTACGTCTCGTTTATTCCACTTTTCGTAGGGGCAGCGGGACTTGCCACCATTATCCTGACAAGAAATCGTCGCCGTCGATTTGCCATCGCGTTCGGATGGCACGCTGCAGCTTTCCTGCCAATCTGGGCGGGCTTCCTCAATCTTCAGGTCGACCTTTCGATACTGATCGGCCTGCTTCTGGCGTTTCCCGCTGTAGCTGCTCTTGCCTTTGCCTTTATGAACGCCGGACTTGCTGTCGCGCTTGGCCTCATGTTTCCGTGGTATGTTGGTTCACCTGCACTGGTTGCGGGTGACCTGTGGCCAGGTTCCGGAATTATAGGAATCCTGTTGATTCCCCTGACTTTGGCTGGTCTGGACGTACGGTCACGATTGGTGCGAACTGCAACTTTAGCAGTGGCATCAATAGCATCCATCAGTTGCTGGTTAATCCATGAACCCGTTGAAGCCAGAAGATTTTCCGAGGTCGATATTTCACCGCTTCCGGCGCTGACCACAGCAAGTCGCGACCGCCACCTGCTTGATGTGCTTCCAAATGCAAGCGTTTTTTTTCTTGGCGAAAACGTCATTGACCGCACCAACTCTTTTTCAATTGATCGTTGGTGTAGGTATGCAAATGCACGCAAGGCCATGATCTACGTAGGCGCGATCGAAAAAAGCGGGCGTTCAGCAATTTACAAGTTCAACTTCGACGGCAGCTGTGACCCCAAACCAGTGTATGAAGGGCTGATTGCCTTGCCGGTAAACGCCGGTGATCCGACTATCGACTGGAAAATTGGGGCGGGAAGCCTTCAGACCGTCCAAGTTGGTTCTGACCGTGTCCGTTGGCTCATCTGTTTCGAGGTGTTTTCACCGATGGCATGGATTTTGGATAGACCCGAGCCGAACGACGTGATCGTGGTTATAGCAAGCGACTACTGGACGCAGCCTGTGCCGATCGAGATTGCCAGAATCAAGGTCGGTCGATCAATGGGTCGACTCTGGAGAGTCACCACTGTCGTGGCCGAGACAAATAGCCGCGTCGGAGTATATGGCAATGAGTCTTCGTTTTCCAACAATTCGCTCTAGTACCTTAATCATGCGTTATGAAGGAATTGGCTGTGCTTGCAACGAAGTTTTTCGGAAGTCTGGCCCATGCATGCCTTGGGAGAACTCGGCAAAATAATTGAAATATCCGGTACACCTTACTCAAATGTTGAAGCTCGTTCTTGTCTTTGCTGGTTCATCGGCGGTGGAATGAACTCCTCGCGCTGCGATGCGGTCGAGCGCATCACAAAATAATTGAGGAGATCGATCCATCGAATGCGGCAAGCGTTGTGTTGTATTGGGACATTGCCCCGTACCACGAATTCGTCGAGCGCGTGCTTCAGGCGGTGGCTAACGTTGTTGCCGACCTCGAAAGGTCAATCGTCGGTAACGTCAAGATTGAGGATGTTTTCGTCTCAAGGCACGGTGAAGTCGAAGCGCCGACGGCGCTTGAACTTCTCATATTCTTGACTGAATTAATTCCAGCCTGATCGAGATTTGTAATCAGTGCCAACTGAAAGATCGGAATAGAAAAATCTGAATCGGGTGTACGATCCGTAAGCCTTCATTCCGAGTTGTCCCGGAATACGCAACAGACCATCACGATCTTTGGTCTTTCGCAGGACCTTGGCAAGAAGCTCTCACCATGCACATCCTCAAATGACGATCGAAAATTTTGTGGGCTGGAACCAATGAGAAATGGCGCACAACATCAAATGGCTTTCTGTTGTGCGCCGCATTGCAAGCGTTAGCTTTGTGGATTTACATCAGAAGCTGAAGGCCAAGCCTGCTGACCAGGAGCTTTCTTTTGTGTCACCTTTCTTGCCGGAGCCAGCACCAACCTGGAAGGATACGCCTGTACCGAGGCTGTAGACCACGGCGATACCAGTGCCGGAATTTTTGACTTCCGTATCGGTGCCGGCGCCGGCGTCTCCGAGCGCTGTCTTCGTTGTACTACTGCCAGCGTTCACTCCGACGGTCAGATCGCCCGCAGTATACGCAATACCAACGCCGGTATGAACGATTTTGATCATCTCGTCATCGTCGGCGGTTGTATTGTTCCCACTAGCGTCGATGTTTTGGGTGATGTCTTCGTTTCTTGAAGAGTAATTGCCAGTGACAGAAAAGCCGTTGCCCATGTCAGCCGAAACACTCGCCCCGATGATCGACGCCTTATGCCTGTCCGTCACACCGTCAGTTTCAGCGTCGGCAACTTCCTTGGAGCCAGTCTGGTAACCAATGCCAACGCCTATACCAATACCACCAAGATCACCCGACCAGGCAACTCCAGCACCGAGCGTGGAGTCGCTGGAGTCATCTGCACCGAACTCTCCGGACGCAGAAACAGTGACGCCACCGAGCGAGTAGTCATAGCGGAGAATACTGCCGCCATTGCCGGTGAACCCGTCAAGCCCCGAATTGCCGTTGTAGCCGGCGTGTCCCGTGTGATCGTCTGCAATCGACGTAGCCGATCCGACTTCCGAGAGCGCCTTGTCAAAACCACCGTCGGTATTGCCAAGCGTCAAAGTGCCAAACGCGCCACTGATGTGCACGGCTCCTTCCGTGCCAGGGTCAGCACGATATTTGCCCGCATTGTGGAAGTCCGCTGACGCGCCAAACGACAGCCCGGTGTCGGTCTCGCCCGAGAGGCCGAATTTGACCCGGATGTCGCGATGAAGTTTCACGTCAGCGCCTTTTGCACCGGTTACACCGAGTTCGGCAGAACCGGAGACCTCGACATCGGCGGCCGCCATGCCGCCGGCAACAACCAGCGAAGTTGTTGTGAGAACCAGTCGTTTCATGATTTGTTTTCCTTTTTTAATCAATCTTGTTTGCATGACTGGGACGAAAACTCTCCGATCCACTTCCGATATTCGTCCTTATCGGAATGAAAGGAGTTGCCATGAAACTCACTTCGCGCTCGCATAATCCATCTGTTTCCTTGTCCTTGCCTGAACCGAATCAATCCAAGCTTGTTACGCAGCGAGAGGTGATGGAAACTGCTCGAAGCCTCGCAGATGCAAGCGTCAGCGCTAATACGCGTCGGGCATATGAGGGAGCTCTTCGGCGTCTTGCACTTTGGCTGGGGGAGCACGCCGTCACACTGAACGATGAAAGTCTAGCCGCATATATTGCGAGCCTGGCTGCTGCCGGACGTGCCCCACCAAGCGCGGCCATGGCCGTCGCTGCTGTGAAGTTTCGAGCGCGGTTTACCGGCCAACCCTCGCCCGCAGGTGCCCGCACCGCACAACAGTTGGCAGGTTTCCGGCGCAAATACTCCGGACGGGGCGCAGGTCAGGTGGTCGGGATATCTTGGCGCGTAGCTGACACTGTCGCTTCAAATTCCGAAAGGAGTGACGGTTCCATACGAGGGTTACGAGACGCGGCAATTATCTCCGTCGCTTCGGATGCGCTCTTGCGCGTTTCGGAAGTTGCAGCCTTGCAGGTTTCAGACCTCGAGGCGGAAGCACCGAATACTCTCACGATCCGTCGCGGCAAGACCGACCAGGAAGCCACAGGATCAGTAGCTTTTCTCGGTGACACAACAATTTGTCGGGTTCGTCGCTATCTCGAATTGACAGGGATTGAGAACGGTTCCCTGTTTCGCGGCCTCACAAAATCGGGCAAGCTGCTCGACTCACTTTCCGATCGCAGCATTCGTCAAATCATCAAGGATCGAGCAGCGGCGATCGACTCCCTATCCGGACGGGTGTCCGGGCATTCGTTGCGCGTGGGTGCAGCGCAGTCATTGGCAGCTGCAGGTGCTTCAATTGCGGACATGCAGGCTGCGGGCCGATGGAAGTCCCAGGCGATGCCTGGGTATTATTCCCGTGGCCAACAGGCGACCCGTAATGCGGTCGCTCGCCTTCGCTATGGCAGGTAGCTCGACATTTGAGAATTGGGCCGCGCCGTTTTGATGCCAATCAAGGTTTCAGGTGCCGGATTCCGACCTTGCTTGAGACCGTAAGCGACCTCGACAATCCGACCGCCAAATATTATCGGCCGCAGCAATTGAGAATGAAAAGATTCTGAAAGAACTGACGTTCGCTAAACAACTCAACAAATCCAATTCGAGGCAAGGGGGAGGCTAAAAGTGGTAAATTTGCAACAGTCTAATCCGTTCCACGCAACGCGAGAACTTCATGGTTGTTTGAATGCCAAATCTTAACGATGAATACGGTGCATGACTTCCGATAAGTACGAATATCGGAAATGGATCAAATAGTTCCGATCCAACCTTGTAAACAAGATTGACTTCAAAAGGAAAAGAAATCATGAAACGAGTAGTTCTCGCAACGACTGCACTTGTTGTTGCCGGCGGTATGGCGGTCGCCGATGTGGCTGTCACCGGTTCGGCAGAACTGGGTGCTGCCGGAACAAAGGGAAAGGCCGGTGATGACGGTACACCTGTCGACGGCTTCCGGCTCCATCGCGACATCCGGGTCAAATTCGGCCTCTCGGGCGAGACCGACACCGGGCTGTCGTTCGGCGCGTCAGCGGACTTCCACAATGCGGGCAAATACCGTGCTGGTGGCACAGAAGGAGCCGTACACGTGACCGGTGCATTCGGCACGTTGACGCTCGGAAACACCGACGGTGCCTTTGACAAAGCTCTCACGGAGCTCGATGCTGGTGGAGCGCTTACCGACGATCACACAGGTCACCCCGGCTTTAACGGCAACTCGGGTCTTGATGGGTTCACCGACAACGGCGGCAGCATCCTTCGGTACGACTACACGATCGGTGGCATCACCACTTCGATTTCAGGGGAACACCACAAGATCTCCAGTACTAGTGCCGACGGAGCCAACACCCAAGCCAACAGTCGATCCGCATTCGGTGCGGGCGTTGCATGGTCTGGCGATGTTGCTGGAGTCGGTATGGGAGTCGGTATTGGCTACCAGTCCGGGAAAAAGACCGTACTTGGAGCCGACAATGCAGTAACGACCGATGACGCAAGGCACAAAGCTTCAATTCTGGGCGCGAGCGTTTCGGTCGATTTGGGCAATGGTATTTCCCTTGCGGCCAATCACTCCAGAAAAGGGCATGATATTGTCACCGGGGCTGCAGGCGCTGCCGACGACGACTCCGATACGAGCATCGCGCATAGCGGAATGCAGATTGCTTACACAGTTGGTGACATAACCGTTGCCCTGAACGGTGGCTCCAGCAAGGAGAAAGTTACAGGTCACAGTACAGACCTCACCGACGACAATCGGGCGTATGCTTCGCGTGAAGTAGCCAAGTCCGGTGTCGGCGTCTCAGTGGTTTACGGCCTCGGCGAGGGTGTATCCTTCAAGGTCGGTGTTGGCTCTGGCAGGACGAAGACCAGTTATGTCAATGCCAACGCGACCGATACAGTCGACAAGGAGAGCAGCTGGTCTGCAGGCTTGGCCTTCAGCTTCTGACAAATCGACAACTGGTTGGTGCACGCATTCCGGCGGGCAGCAACTCGGAGGAGTTGCTGCCCGTCTTCTTTTGATGTGAAATTCCCCACCCGGTTATGAATGGTCGAGGCAAGCGATACCGTTCGCAGAGTCGAGCTGCGAAAAAATCATGTCAGGTGACCGTGGCGATGGATCGACGGTTTGGGCAGCCCCGATTATGGCCCGGCATCGGATCCGCTGTGCGCGGTCCCCTGACGGAAAGGCACAGTCAGTCGGTCAGTGCACGGTCTTCGGTCCGGGAGCGATCGTGATCTCGATCGGTGGTGGCAATTGCCCGTATTCCTTGAGCATCCGGATCCAGCGCGGTGCGTTCTTGTGAACCATGAGTTCCTCATGGTTGACCACGGGGTCGTGGTACGGCCTGCCGGACCTGAGCAGGGAGTGGATGACCCGGAGCATCTTGTGCGCGGTCGCGATCACGGCCCGCTTGTAAACTCTCCGGATCATGAGTGACTTGTGATAGCCCTGGAACTGGCATCCCTTGGTGCGGGCGGCACCTTGGGCACATTCGGCAAGGGTTGAGCGCAGGTACTTGTTTCCCCTGACGGCACGCCCGGAGCGGCGCTTGCCGCCACTCTCGTTGTTTCCGGGACACAGCCCTGCCCATGCCGCGAGATGGTCGGCGGAGGGGAAGGCGTCCAGATCAGGCCCGATCTCGGCGAAGATGGCACAGGCCGAGGCCTCGTCGATCCCCGGGATCGTTGTCAGCAACCGGACCCGTTCATTCCAGGGAGCGAGACCGTCGCGGATCCTTCCGCTCAGCCGCCGTTCGCGCGCGACCAGGCTGTCGAACTCTTCCATCAGGTCGACGAGAAGCAGACGGTTGCTGTCGCCCAGGGTCAGGGTCAGTGCGTCGCCGAGTTGCTCCAGCTTCCCACGTACATGCCCGGACAGGCTGTCAAGGATCACCTGACGATCATCGCCCCTGCAGAGGCCATCGAGGATGCGCCGGCCGTTGGTGCCGAAGATATCGGTGAGGATGCCGCCGATGCGGACCCCGGCCCGGTCGATGATCTTCTGCACCCGGGTTCGGATCTGGCTGCGGCGCTGGACCAGGGTGCGCCGGTAACGGCACTGGGCTCTCAGGTCCCGGAAGTGTCTGTCCGGCACAAGGCTCGGACTGGCGAGGCCGAACTGGCACAGCCGTGCCAGCCAGACGCTGTCGGCGACATCGGTCTTGCGGCCCTTGATCTGCTTGACCTGCCGGGCGTGGACCAGCGTCGCCGTGATGCCGGCATCGGCCAGCGCGTCGAACGGAGCTTCCCAGTAGATGCCGGTCCCTTCCATCAACGCAGCGTCAACCTCCATCTCCAACAGCCAGTCGGTCATGGCCGCAAGTCCCGACGGCAGGGCCGAGAACTCCCGGGTGTCGTTCACCGCCGTGCCGCCGGGCTGTGCCAG
>JAPOVX010000070.1 GCA_026707935.1 Paracoccaceae bacterium | reverse complement strand
AAGCCGATTCATCGACCTTCTTTCACCAGAAAGCTGTCCGCCTGCTATCGGCATTGCTTGGCCACCTGTACTACACCAAGCAAGAGGGCACAGATCTGTTCATGGCGGCCAATCGAATCCTTGCGTTCGAACCGGATGCCCTCAAGGCCCGTTTCGAGGAAGCGGCCGAGGTACATTCGGAATACCCTGATCGCGAATTCATTCACGTCGGTCTTTCCGAGGTCAGAAACACCGAGCCGCGCCAGCTCTCGGGCGTGACTGCCACTGCCGCCAACTGCCTGTCCTGGGCGGGCCATGCGTCGACGCGAGGATTCCTGGCGTCCAAACTGCCCGACGGTGCTTCCAAGCCACCCGACGGCGACGCCCTGCTTGCGCGTGTGCTCGACGACAATACCGACATCTATTTCCGAATCCCGACGCCGGTCCTCCAGACCAACCCGGGAATCGCCCGGGTGCTGATCGGTTCCCTTGTGCGCGTCCTCCGGGATTCCGCGATGGAGACGGACAAAAAGGCCCGTGAGGACGCGAAAGATCCGAAAGCCCCGAAGGCTGATGCAAAGGCGCCTGATTTGAGGAAAGAGAAGAGCGGGCCAGCCACAGGCGATGACGGTGAGGGCGGCAAGGACGGAGTAAAACCTCCGGAAAAGAAGCAGCGATCGCGGCGGCTGTTCCTGATCGATGAAGCCCGGGCAATGCGCCGGATGGACACGCTCGCCGCTGTTCGTGACGAGGGGCGGGCATACGGAATCCACCTGCTACAGATATTCCAGTCGTGGCAACAGGTTCTCGAATGTTACGGGCATCATGGCGCTGGTGCCTGGGCCAACTCGGTGGATGCCGTGGTCATCGGCCCGGTCTCGGATGCGCGACAGGCCCAGGAGTTGAGCCGGATGGTCGGGCGGCACACCGTGGTCACGTCATCGACGTCGAAGCAGCGCAACGCCCAGATGTTCATGCCGTTTTCCGGCACCGCCGGATCTTCGGAATCCACCCAACTCCGCGAACTTGATCTGATCCAGCCTGCGGAATTGCGTCAGCTTCCGCCCGAGGCCGCCATCATCCTGGCGGTCGGAACAGCGCCGATCATGGCGTCCAAGGCGATCTGGTTCACGCGTGCGGACATGACGAAAATGGTCGAACAGGCCAAATCGTCATCAGCCCCAGGAAAACCTCCTGCCGAAGCGCCTGTTTCAGTTGCCCAGGATGCCTCCGGCGAAGTCGAGGCCACCGACGCCGAGACGGATGCTGAGGACAATCCCGCTTCCGAGCCGGTGAAAGAGCAGGGCATTTCGGATGCTCCTGTTTCCCGTGAAGGTGTTGGCGACCCGCCTGGCATGGCGGCGGGGCAGGGCCGGTTTCAGCCGGAGGGTGATGCCACAGGTACTGGCGTTGACGATGGCGCGGCCGCAGAACAACCGCCCGGAGGTGTTGAAGAAGAAGCTGCGGAAATGCCGCTGCTGGCTTCCAGTGGCCTTGGGGCGCAAATCCATGAAGTCGAGTTTGGTGATCTCGGCCGGGTGGCCGGCCAGCTCTGGCTGGGGCTGGACGATGCCGGCCGTGCCGCCACCGTCATCCTCGCATCGACCGACGAAATCCGGGCGGAGATCAACAATTCGGTCCGCGAGGGCCTCACAGCAGAAGAGGTTCTCCACGGCCGGGAACTCAAGGTCAAACCTGGCAGCAAGAGTCCCCGTTTAGAGGTCGAACTTTACGAGACGGTGCCGATCTCCATTCGGGCCGGGGATCATGTCCGCTGGACCCGCGATGACCTCCGCCGGGGACTGGTGAGCGGACAAAGCGCCGCCATTCTCGGAGTCGGTCCGAAAGCGGTGCGGCTGGCAACGGGGGAGGGGCGGGAACTCCAGCTCGCCCGGGATGACGCCCAGCTGCGCCATCTCGACCATGCCTACAGTTTGCCTGTTCAGGGTGCCCAGGGGTTCTCTGCGGACCAGGTGATTGCGGTGATCGATTCCGGTTACGGGAATCTCGCGGATCAGGCGGCCTTGTGGATGGAGGCCTGCCGGGATCGGAGCGACTTTGTGGTGCTGACCGACAACCGGCAACAGTTGGTGGAAACACTGGAGGCGGCCGGGGAATGTCCCGGTGACGGGGGATTTGACACCACCCGGGCGGTTGTTCTTTCGGACAAGGCGCCGATCCCGCAAGCGGGCGGGGCCGTCACGACGCCCAGAGACAGCGATGAAGATCTTCTTGCCAACGAATGTCGCGGAAGTGGGGATGACGATGGCGTCTTGGAGGATCCGGAGGTTACGGCAGATGAATATGACATTGGAGGAGGTGACGAGGTCATCGGTCCTCAAGCTGGCAACGAACCAACACGCGTGACTGGCGACGGTGCGGTGGAGACAATCCGGGAGGAGATGCCAACCCCGGTTGAGCGTAATGTCCTCCGTTCGCTGGAGGTGCTCGAAATGGCGGCAGCCTGGTACCGAGACCAGCTGCAGGGCAAACATGGAGCCACGGTGCGGGCGTATCTCGAGGGGCGGGGATTCGATGCGGAGGCCCAGGAACGGCGGGATTTCGGTTATGCTCCGCGGACATACGGCGCACTGTCGGCGGCGTTCAAGGCACGCGGCGTCACAGTCGACGAGCTCGTTGCGGCGGGCCTTGTCGGGCGGAATGAAGAAGACGGGTCTCCTTACGATCGTTTCCGGGATCGGCTGATGTTCCCGATCGAAGACGAGGCGGGGCACTGCATAGCCTTCGGCGGCCGGACGATGAATTCAAA